>JAQVAJ010000204.1 GCA_028690885.1 Clostridia bacterium | reverse complement strand
TATGCATTTTATGTATTATGCTAATTTTAACTAGCAATGTATATGCATATTCAATAGACAAATCTAATAGTAGGATTTGTTTTGAAGATTTTTTATTTAATAAGCTAATATTTGAACGCATGGCTTTATTGAAAGAAATAAATATTGATGAAGAAAAATTGTTAGAAATTGACAATGCTTTAAAATCCATTGGCTGTACATTTATAAATGACATTGATGCAAAAGATAAATATCCTGAAATTAAAGCTATTGTTCCAGGAGGTACTTCAGTAAACTGGATTGAGCGTAGAATATCAAATTACTCATATAATGGGGAATTGTATAATATTCAAAAAATAGTAGCTACAGCTAACGCAAATTCCTCATGTTTAAAATATACTGGAATACAGCAAATATTTAATTCAAATGATTATACTATTGGTAATAACACATTGATAAACGCAGTAACACATTACTATGGTGGCTTATACTTAGGTAATACAACAACTTTAAGTTTACTTAATGCAATTACGTCAAATATTGGATACAGTATCGACTCAAATACTACTGTTAGAACACCACAAACGTCTTATTCATGGTTAATGAACCAAACTGTTGTATTTTCATATGTTAGAAAAGAAAATGAAACAGATGATGAGCAGGTGTTAACTCATATATCAACAGGTGCTGATGTTTCAATATACTCTACAATCATGGGCTTTCAGTATAATAATGGATCATGGAGTAGTCCGATGAATATCAGTGATCAGGTAAACTATGTAGTATATCCTGCTGAATTTAACAGTACTTTTTATGCAGTTTCATATTATTCAGCTGTAGTAGGTGCTGGCGGTCTTGGTATAGGTGGACCAATATTTGATGCTATATTTGATACTTCAATAAAAGGATGTCAAAATTCTAATGTATCAACTATATATTATTGCTGGCCTTCCTACCCCTCTCAGGTGTTTTAATTTTAATGCAGATAATATGAAAACTACTGTAGACAATAAGTTTTCATGGAATAATTATGTAACAAAAAGTTGTATAGGAAATATTATGTTAGGAGATTCTAAATGAAAAACAATAAAAATGCTTGGTTGTTGACAGTTATTTTGATTTTGACATTAGTCTTTACAGGCTGCGTTTCAAATAAGCAAATCACTTACAACAGGAATGAGTATGCTGTTAAAGATATGATAGGGATATATGGAATTTATTCAGATGGTGATGAATATCTTGCAATGGGATATGATCGTGAAAATTCATATATACTGTCAGGTCATCTTGGAAAAGATGATATGGAATCAGTAAAGTTTGAGATTCCGTATGGAGACGACTATAGGGGTTCTTTTCAAAAAGTATACGTAAAAAACGATGAAATATATCTGATAAATCAGGTATACAGATATAGATACTCTACGGATGCAAACGCAGCTCCATATTCATGGAATGTTCTTTTGTTTGGATATAAAGAAGGGATTTACATATATTGTGTAGATAAAGAAGGAAATATAAAGAATGCTAATGAGATAACGGAATATATTGATAAGACAGATAATGAACTATTAGGTATTGAACAGAATGTTACTCCTAAGAATATGTTTGTAGATAATGACAAGAATATATTTGTAGTTTATGAAAAAAAGGTTGTTGTATTTGATAAAGATATGAATTATCTAAATGAATATGCTGAACCTAATACGAGCATAATATATTCTGTTTTGACCGATAAAGGACAAATAATGCTCATATGCAGTAATACTAGCAGCATAACTGTAATGATATCTGATTCCAGTGGGGTTTTTTCTGAATACCCTCTTAATCCATACAAAGATGCTTCAGTATATCCAGTAGGAGTGTTTGCTTATAAGAAAAATGATAAACTCATATATATGGATGATGAAAAAGGTATTTATTCATTAGATATGAAAACATCTGAAGCTTCTTTGATGTTTGAATGGTCAGATGAAAAAGACAGAGATATTCTTGTTCCCAATCCTTTAGTGGCAAATGAGAATATGCTTACTTTGATGGATAACGGTATATTATTTGTTAATATGGACAAGGACAGCTTTGGAAGAAGCGAGAAGGTATATATCGTAACTTATACGGAAGATTGAATCGGTAGAATTAAAAATTAGAGCTTTGTGTTCATAAAAAGTTTATAATTTGTTCACATTCAGTATGTTGACACTTTGTTTATTTAGTGGCATTATTAGTTAGTCAAACTAATTAATGGAGGTTGATATGCCAGATTTTGATGAAACATTAAATGATATACTCGTAGATACATTCAACAATATACTTAAATATGAAGAAAAATCCTTGCAGAGCATAAGCGATATTCCTATAACTGTTTCTGAAGCGCACCTTTTACAGGCTGTTGCTAAAAACGGAGGGCAGGCCAGTGTAAGCGAGCTTTCAGGAATACTTAAAGTAACTTTGCCTACAACAACAGTTGCTGTAAAAAAGCTTGAGAAAAAAGGCTTCCTGGAAAAGGGCACATCATCAGAAGACGGAAGAAAATCCGTTATAACCTTGACTCTGTTAGGACAGAAAGCGCAGAGAGCCCATAATCTGTTTCATCGCAAAATGGTACGCAATGTAAGCTCTGTTTTTAATGAGAAGGAGAAGGAAATTCTTCTTTCATCCATGAGCAAGCTTTCAGATTTTTTCAAGGACAAGGCGGAGAATTAAATGAGTTTGAAAATAACCGGAACAGGAAGCTGTCTTCCAAAAAAGACGGTCAGTAATGAAGAACTATCAAAAATAGTGGAAACATCAGATAAATGGATAAAAGAAAGAACTGGTATATCAAAAAGGCAAATCTGTGTGGATGAAACTATAACGGATTTAGCTTATGAAGCTGCAGTGCAGGCATTGGAATCTTCAGGTACGAAGGCAGAGGATTTAGGATATATCATCTGCTCTACAATCGGCTCAGACCATATAACCCCGTCTTTAGCATGCGCTGTCGGAGAAAGGCTGAATTCTATGTGTCCGGCATTTGATCTTAATGCGGCATGTTCCGGATTCATATATTCTTTAGATATGGCAGACTCTTTAATTTCAACAAATAAGGCTGATAAGATACTTATAATATGTGCAGAAAAGATGTCCTCATATACTGACTGGACAGACAGAAGCACCTGCGTGCTGTTTGGAGACGGAGCAGGCGCTTGCGTATGCGAAAAAGGAGAGTCTTTAAAATATCTTTACACAGATACATTATGTAATACTTCCATACTTCAAGTGGATGCCGGAAATGGCAATTCTCCGTTTTCGGATAATATTCCAAGAGGATATTTGAAGATGGATGGTAAAGAAGTCTTTAAGTTTGCTGTAACAGCATTTGAAAGACACATTGAAAAAGCAATGAAAGCTATTAATTTAAATGTATCTGATATTGATATGTATCTTCTGCATCAGGCTAATAAGAGGATTATAGATTTTGCAAGAACAAGGCTTAATCAGCCTGATAATAAGTTTCCGACAAATGTGGAAAAGTTCGGGAATATATCATCAGCTTCAATACCGATACTTCTTGACGAACTTCTTAGAGATAATCTGATTAATAAAGGAGACAGGCTGTTCTTAAGTGCATTTGGAGCCGGGCTTACATCTGGCTGCGCTGTGCTGGAATGGCAATAGGAGATAACTATGATAAGAACAGATTTATGTGACCTTTTAGGCATTGAATACCCAATATTACAAGGAGGAATGGCATGGATAGCTGATGCAAAACTTGCAGCTGCAGTATCCAATGCAAAAGGACTAGGATTAATCGCAGCAGGTAACGCACCTGTTGAATATGTAGAAAAACAGATTGATATGTGTAAGTCTATGACAGACAGGCCTTTTGGCGTGAATATTATGCTTATGAGTCCTTATGCTGAAGCTATAGCTAAGTTAGTAGCTGATAAAAAAGTAGCAGTAGTTACTACAGGGGCCGGTAATCCTTCAAAATACATGCAGATGTGGAATGAAGCAGGAATAAAGGTAATACCCGTAGTCCCGTCAACAGGAATAGCAAAGATGGTTGCAAGAAGCGGGGCTGTAGCAGTTGTTGCCGAAGGCGGTGAGTCAGGAGGCCATATTGGAGAGCTTACCACTATGGCTCTAGTGCCCCAGGTTGTTGATGCAGTGGATATACCAGTTATAGCAGCAGG
>JAQVAJ010000203.1 GCA_028690885.1 Clostridia bacterium | reverse complement strand
ATACCATATAACGATGACATAATAGAACACAAAACAGTTTCTGCATGGACAATGGAGCATCTTCAGAATGTCCCAAATGAGAAAGATTCATTCGAGGACTTTGGTTTATTGGTAACAATAAAGGAGCTTGATGGTATGCGTATTGAGAAGTTAAGTATAAAGGTAATTGAACAGGAAGAAACAGAAGATAATAACGAAAATAACAAAGAGAAAGAATCAAAAAAGAAAGAAAAAAGTAAGGATAATGAAACTGAGGTGAAGGGATAATGGATATACTCATATATATCGGAATATTAGTTTTAGTAATATTATCCTTCTTCTTCTCAGGAACTGAGATAGCTTTTACTTCTTTGAATATTGGCAGATTAAGACTGGAATCTGAAGCAGGAGATGATAAGAAGAAAAAGACATATGAGCTGTCAAGAGACTTTTCTTCAGTTTTGTATACTGTTTTAGTAGGTAACAATCTTGTGAATATTGCCGTATCATCCCTTACGACGTTATTGGCATTAAGGCTATTGGAAAGAACTAATTCTGCCTTGCCGATAAAAGCTATCACAGTAGCTATAACTACAGTTGTTATATTAATATTGGGAGAGATAACCCCAAAACTTGTCGCTAATGATAACCCAAACAGATTTGCTGTCAAAATGACCGGATTTCTAAAGATATTCATATTTATCTTTAAGCCTGTTGTTTTTACTGTTACGAAAATGACTCAGAAAATATCAAAGCTTTGGAAACCAAGAACAACGGAACCTACGATGACAGAAGATGAGCTTTTATCAATAGTGGAAACAATTGAAGAAGAAGGTGGCTTTACGGAAAAAGAAAGTGATCTTATAAGATCAGCAATAGAATTTTCTGATGATCTTGCATTTGAAATTCTTACTCCGAGAGTTGATGTATTTGCTATAGATATTGATGAAGATCCAAAAGAGATTATACAAAAAGTTCTTAACGAAGAATATTCAAGAGTTCCAGTATATCAGGGTAATATGGATAATATAGTAGGTATATTAAGCACAAAGAAGCTTTTAAAGGCAGCAGTAAAAAAAGGTGCATTAATTGATATCAAAACAATGATGAAAGAACCTTTGTATATTTACAAAGCTATGAGTATATCTGCAGTCATGGAAGAGTTTAAGGTAAAAAGAGCTCATATGGCAATAGTGCTGGATGAGTTTGGCGGTACTATGGGTATAGTCACTTTGGAAGATGTTCTTGAGCAGTTAGTCGGAGATATATGGGATGAGACAGACGATTTGGAAGAGGAAAAGATTGAAACGGAATTCGGCACATATATTGTTGCAGGAGATATGCTTTTAGATGATTTTTTTGATATGATAGGATACGAAGAGGAAGAGTATGAATCAGAATACACTACAGTAGGAGGTTTTGCTACTGAGATGCTGGGTCATCTTCCTAAGCAGGGAGACAGTTTTGATTTTGACGGGCATATAATGACTTTACTTGAAGTAAACAACATGAGGGTTGAAAAAGTAAAAGTGGAGGCAAGAAAAGATGCTGACTGATAAAATAAAATGGCTTGGACATGCATCATTCAGAGTAGATGGGAGCAAAACAATTTATTTTGATCCTTTCAAAATAGATATAGGGAAAAAGGCTGACATCATATTTATATCGCATAAACACTACGACCATTGCTCGAAAGATGATGTGAACAAAATTCTGAAAGAAGATACAAAAATAGTAACCGAAGCAGAAAGTGCCAAGATTCTTGGACTTGAAAATATGATTATCGTTAAACCTTATGATAAGTTTGCGATAAATGGACTGGAAATAGAAGCTCTTCCTGCATACAATGTAAATAAACCTAATCATCCAAAGGAAAACGGCTGGTTAGGTTTTTTAGTTAAGATGGATGGTATAACAATTTATCATGCAGGGGATACTGATCTTATTGAAGAGATGAAAAAAATAGAAACTGATGTAGCGCTTATTCCAGTATTTCCAGATGATAAATATGTAATGAACCCAAAGGAAGCAGCAAAAGCCACATTCTATATTAAATCAAGAGTATTTGTTCCAATGCATTATGGGATTATAGGAGGGTCTGTACAAGATGCTCAAAAAATGAAGGAACATGCTAATCCTAAGTGTATTGTAACAATCATGGAAGTTCAAAAAAACAGTTTTTAGCCTTTTATTTGCTCTTGTATAAGGATATAATCTATATACAAATACAAGCATGACGCAAAGAGGGTATCTTGGCAGAAAAAAAGTTAGAAGGCTTCTTCGGACCAAAAAAGATTCCGAATAACCCATATATGAAAAAGAAAACAAAAAACAAGAACAAACAAGCGACAAGAGAAAAACTTGCTATATTAATACTGACTCTGCTATATCTGGTTTTGGCTCTTGTTAACCTTGGTAATACTAAAGGTCCGGTAAATGGTTGGACTCCGCAGAAGGCAGGTTCACCGGTTATTGTTGAATTTGAACAAGAAGAAACAATAGAAAGAATAACATTTCTCGCAGGACTTGGAGATACATGGTACAACGTTACTGCTCTTGATTTATATTATAAAGACCAATCTGGAAGATATGAATATTTTGCAACACTTGAAAAAGGAGCCAGCAAATTTCTGAAATGGCTTTACTTAAATCTTGAGGAACCTATAACTACCGATTCAATCAAGGTCGTTTCAGGCATATACCAGGATCCTGAAGAGAATTTCATACGAGGTACAAGAGGCGAGATAATGGAGGTGTGTTTTTTTGCACAAGGAGAGCAGGAACCAATCGCTATTAAATCACTGACTCCTACAAATCCGTATCTGGATGAATCAGCAACGAATCTTTTTGATGAACAGGATTTATTTGTATATGAGCCTTCATATATGAACAGTACATATTTTGATGAAATATATTTTCCAAGAACAGCTTATGAATTTCTTATAGGTAATGAAACCATATATGAGAACACACATCCCCATTTAGGTAAAATCATTATAATGTGGTCATATAAGATATTCGGAGTTAATCCTTTTGGTTACAGAGCGATGGGAGCGATAGCTGGAGCACTTATGATACCACTAATGTATGCTCTGGGTAAAAAGCTTTTTAAAAACCATTATCTTGCAATGGTAGCTGCCGCTTTATTATGTTTTGACTGTATGCATTTCGTGCAGACAAGGCTTGGGACGGTAGACAGCTATCTTGTCTTGTTTATAATGCTTACTTTTTATTTCATGGCCAGTTATCTGGATATGGATTTGAGAAAGACCAGTTATATAAAGACGCTTGTTCCCTTATTCTTTTCCGGTTTATTTTTCGGATGTGCAATATCAGTTAAATGGATAGGATTTTATGCAGGAGCAGGTATAGCATTCCTTTTCTTTGTTAAAATGTATATGGAATGGAAATCATTTGGTTATGGAAGGATAGTGCATGGTGGAAAAGCGCTTGCAGCCAGGAATACTTTGCTTACTTGTATAATATGCATTTTCTTCTTCATAGCAATACCAGCTGTAATATATTCAGTATCTTACACCCCCATATTTCAAATACAGTCAGCAGCTATTGATGGCCAGAAGTTCACTATAGCTGAAATGGCTGATAATATCATAGCAAGCCAGAAGCATATGTTCAGTTATCATGAAGGAGTAACACAGGATCATCCTTTTAAATCCAGCTGGTATTCATGGCCTATAATGTACAGGCCGGTTTACTATTATTCAGCTCCGATAAAGGCTGAAGGTCAATGGGGAACAATTGTGTCGTTGGGAAATCCTGTAATATGGTGGACAGGTGTCGCTGCATTAATAGGAACAGCAATAGTATCCATTAAAAAAAGAGATAAAAGAGGATTGTTTATTTTTGCAGGTTATCTTTCAATCCTGCTACCATGGGCTGTTGCTCCAAGGAGCATAACCTTTTTGTATCATTATTTCGCATGTGTTCCGTTTTTAATACTGGCAATTGTCTATATGGCTTCATATTTCATGTATGGAAATAGTAAAATTAAGAAATACGTTAATCTATATGTCCTATTGAGCGCCCTGGTTTTTGCAGCGTTCTATCCAGCGATGACCGGGGTAAAAGTAAGCGTCGAGTATATCGAGCTTCTAAGATGGCTTCCGAGCTGGTGGTTTTAAATGAATAAATTAACTGATGTATCAGCAAAAAAAGA
>JAQVAJ010000202.1 GCA_028690885.1 Clostridia bacterium | reverse complement strand
TCGGATAAATTACACCAAAGCATTAAATGCAATATATAAAGGGGGCAATTATGAACCAAAAAGCAGATATGTATTTTATGACTAATCAAAAGTATTTTCCAACTGACAAGTTATATGCAGTTAAGGAAAGACTTGATACAATGACAGATGATCAGATCCAAAGGCTTATGTATTTACAGCTTAAAGACCCTATCACTTATCTATTAGTTTCCATTTTTATTGGTGAACTTGGTATTGACAGGTTTCTTCTTGGCGATATCGGAATGGGTATTTTAAAGCTTTTGACAGCAGGTTTATGCGGTATCCTTTGGATATATGACATGGTCACTATTCAGGATAAGGTCAAAAACATGAATTTTGAAGAACTTATGAGGATTATGTAATATTGGTGTGTTTTTTAAGATAATCCTTGTATCAGATATAGTACTTTGTTTATTGTGCTATGTGTTAATGTGTCATGACAAAAAAAGAGCCATAAACGGTGAGTTTAGAATTAGTGAATCGCTTTTTTTCATTTTATCGTTACTAGGTGGCGCTTTAGGAACTATATTGGGGATGCATTACTGCAGACATAAAACAAAAAAACCGGCATTTAAAATACTTGTACCGGTTTTTCTTTTACTTAATTTATCAGTTCTTTTCCTAATATATTTTTATACCTGATTAACTCAAAACATCATGAGGTATAATTTTAGTGAATCCTTTATTGCTCCATTTATTGCCTAGTATCTTTGCACTTTTTACAAGCATGGGGCCTTTAATGTATTCTGCTTTTCCTGGGCATATTGGATAAAGACCAAGTGAGCTGAATATATACCATGATGATGTAGCTCCATTATCCTCATCTCCTGGAAAACCTGACTCGTCTTCTGAAAAAACTTCATTACAAATTCTTTCAACCCAGTAATCAGTTCTGTGCTGCATTCCGAAATATGAGAATAAATACGGTATGTGGAAAGAAGGCTGATTAGATATGGCGCATTGACCGAAATCTGCTGATGCCATTTCTGTCATCTCATGAATTTCTCTTCCATAATTGTCTGTGTAATAAAGAGGAGGAGTTTCAAATATCTCTGTTATCATTCTAATAAAATCTGCATCTTCTCCATATAGTTTAGCAAAATTTTCAAGATCATGATAAACAGAAAAGGAATTCTGCCATGCGCAACCTTCAGTGTAGTCACGTCCCCACATGAATTTATTGAAATCAGGACGGAATTGTCCATTTCTATCTTTTGCTCTCATAAATCCTGTGGATTTATCGAAGAGATGAATGTAGTTTTTTGACCTATTTAAATATTCTTCTTTTAACTCATACTTTCCAAGTTTATCTGCTACAACGGAAATACAGAAATCACCATATGCAGCATCAAGAGTAAGATTTACGCTTTCAGATTCATCTTCATATGGTACATATCCAAGCTTTATATAATCTTCAACACCATTTCTTCCATGCTTTTTGTCATCAGATTTAACATTAGCATGTTTAATCATACCTTCAAGAGCTTTTTCAAGAAGAGGTCTATCAGCAATGTTTTTAACAGCAGCATCTGCAATAACAGCATCAATAAGTGTTGATGGCATACATCCAACTTCGACCATTGATGGCCATCTTGGCAACCAGCCTGATTCGATGTAATCATTTACAAATCCTTCAAGCATACTTTTATATTCTTCTTTAGCTATAATAGAGAAAAGAGGGAATAAGGTTCTAAAGGTATCCCAGAAACCACTGTCAGTATACCTTACACCATCATGAATTTTTCCATCATATGGACTGAAATGAATTGGTTTTTCATTTATATCCAGCTCGTAGCATTTATGAGGAAATAGAAAACATCTGTATAAACATGAATAAAAGGTTTTCATTTGCTTTATGCTGTTTGTTTTAACTTCAATACGTGAAAGATGCTCTTGCCATATGAAAGCAGCACTATCGCTTACTTCTTTTAAAGACAGATTTTTAAGCTCCCTTGAAAGATTAAGTTCAGCTTGTTCATAAGATATATATGAGGTACACATTGACAGGTTCACAATATTATTTTTAAAAGCAATATGTATGGATATTTTGTCGCCTTCAACAGAAACTCCTTTTTCTAAAGATCTTGGAGTTTTTGATATTAATATATCTGATACATCAACATCATCTGTATCGAATTGATAAATAAAGTACATTCGAAAACCTGCTTTGGGCATTCTGTGAATATTTTCAGTATAACCAGTTAACTTACCTGTATCTTTATCATAACTGAATTTACTTTTTCCCCCTAATGACATTAATGTGAAATATGGGGTTCTGTAATCATCGAAAATCAATTGCATAGATGCACCTGTTTGTGTTGGAGCAAGGGAAAGCGATGCATTGGATTTAATAAATCTTACAGAGAGGAAATTAGGAGTTAAAGTTGCCTTTGTCTGGTCAAATCCCGACCATATGCTTCTGTAATCGGTGCCACAGATACCGCTTTGAACAAGCATAAGTAATGCTCCGTAATCTCCTATCCAAGGGCTAGGCTGGTGTGTAAGACGAACTCC
Source organism: Clostridia bacterium (assembly GCA_028690885.1). GTDB lineage: Bacteria > Bacillota > Clostridia > DUPQ01 > DUPQ01 > DUPQ01. The sequence goes on along the minus strand of JAQVAJ010000202.1, from coordinate 1,625 downwards.
TTCAATACTCTTATCATCAGGATGATAAAACCATGATTCCCTTGAACCATCTGTCTGTACTGTAAAACTTGCCATAGCAAAGGGTAGTTGCGTAAGAGGGAGAGTGTTTCCATTGGAGAATCTGGGATTGGATCTTGTACCCTGTTTAATATTAACATAATTTAAATAGTCCATAATAATACCTCGCAAGTACTATTATATTCCAAATCAAAGTTTATGTAAAAAATTAAAATGATATTATCTCAAGATGGTTTAGCAATATTTTAGTACCCATAAGGACAAGGATTATACCACCAGCTAATTCTGCTTTTGATTTGAATTTGCAACCGAAGTAATTGCCTATATATACTCCTCCAAAGGATAAAATTAATGTAATTATCCCTATAAAACTGACTGCAGGTATTATATTCACTGATAAGAAAGCAAAAGTAACTCCCACTGCTAAAGCATCAATTGATGTGCCGATAGCTAAAGGAAGCATTCTTTTCAAACTTAAAGATTTAGAAGAATCCGTATCTTCGTTAATATCACATGATTTTTTTAGACTTTCAATAATCATTTTGAACCCGATTATCGCTAAAAGAATAAAAGCTATCCAGTGATCCCATTTTTGTATAAATGATGAAAAACCAGTTCCGATGAAATAACCGATTATTGGCATTGCAGCCTGAAATCCACCAAAATACAAGCCTACTGTGAGAGCTTCTTTCCATGTTATCTTTTTTAAGGATAATCCTTTGCATATAGATACTGCGAATGCATCCATGGATAATCCTACAGCTATTAATAAAAGTTCCCAAAGTGTCATTAACGTACTCCTTGCAATTTCATTCAATTATATTATCTGATATTAAATTAGACAAGTAGAAATAGCCAAACTCGTTGTTTTTATTGTTTTTGTATGATAAAGTTATTATATAACTAGTGTTAATAAAAGGAGATTGTTATGGATCAATTTTTCCCATTGAACAAGAATGTTAAGAAGAAGAACATCAGCTCACTGATAATTGCAATACTTTTGTATGTAGTTGTTTCCATTGTTATGGGAGTTCTGCAAAAACTGCTTGGGCCTATTCCGGTACTAGGATGGGTTATGGGCTTATTGGGATGGCTAGTGTGGGTATATAGCGTAATAGGAGTCATTCTTGCAATAGTCAAGTTTTTGAAGTGATTTTTGCTTTATATATGTATTGTATTTATAAAAAGGTATGCATAAATGCATGAGTATAATTTAATAAGGTCAAAAAGAAGAACGATATCATTACGAATATCTCAAGATTGCGATGTTGTGGTTAGTGCTCCCCTTTTTGCATCAAAAAAAATGATTGATGGTTTTGTTTCCAAACATGAAAAATGGATAGATAAGCACATTGAGATACAAAAAAAACAGCCTGATTTGAAAAGTTTAAGTAAGAAGGAAATATTGGAACTTAAGAAACAGGCAGAAGAAGTTTTAACCAGAAAAACTGAATATTATTCGAAAATATTACGATTGTACCCGAAGCATGTAAAAATAACATCAGCAAAAAAACGTTTTGGAAGCTGTACTGCTGATAACGGTATATGTTATTCATACAGACTGATGCTTTATCCTGATAAAGCAATTGATTATGTGGTTGTACATG
>JAQVAJ010000201.1:2674-4183 GCA_028690885.1 Clostridia bacterium | reverse complement strand
CTCAGTTAAAGTATGATAATATATTAGTAACTTTTAGGTGATAGTATAAATGATAATAAGTAATTAGAAATTGCGTAAAATTAAGAAAATAACACAAAATTGAAGTATAATGCTTCATTAATGAAAATTTATGTTGCGTATCAGGATATGTGTGATATAATACAGTTGCAAATTCTACGATAGAAATAAGGTGATTATAATGATTATTAATAAAATTAAAATCGGAGGATTTAAAAATATCGATCTTGTAGAAATGTCACTAAATAATATTACTGTGCTAGTTTCACAGAATAGTTATGGAAAATCTAACTTAATGCAAGCAATTGATTTTGGTTTTGATTTTATTTCAAAGACAAATACTGCAAAAAAAAGAATGATGTCTTGGACAAGTAATATACCATTTACTAAACATATAGCATCAAAGGATTTCGAGATGGAAGTCGAAATGACTACTTTGAACAATAAAACAGAGTTTAATGTAATTTATGGTTATAGATTTAGATGGGTAAGAGATGATAAAAAAGGAGCAAAGATACTTGATGAATGGCTTAAGATAAAAGCTAATGACAAGAATCAGAAGTATAAACAATATATTGACAGAACTGAAGATAAAATACTTTACAGAACTTCCGAAACTGGAAGATGCAATGTTCCTATAACCGCTGAAACAGATGAGTTGCTAGTGAATAAGATTAAAGCATATGACAATCTATTCTATATTGATGTTTTGAAAAAGATAAATAGTATTCATGCATATGTAGAAAGGCATCTTGATGCAAGTAGATTATATGATCCTGACCCAATTATACGAACTGACATCGAGGATTTTGAAATTGAGAATAATGAGAATTTACCGAGAATGATTTTTAATTTAAAGGAGCAGTACCCAGATAAATATGACATGCTTATTGATTCCTTTATTCAACTATTTCCACAGATAATTGATATTGTGGTTGATAAAATTAAAGTAGAGCATGTTGGACGAACAAAAATACCAAAAGATCTGCCTCTAAAAGCAACTGATCAAGTGTATTTAATGAGAGTTGTTGATAAGTATTTGAATCAGCCAATTAGGTTTGAAAATTTATCTGATGGAACTAAAAGAATTTTTCTATTACTAACATGTATTATTCTTTCAGACATAAATAATCTGACTCTTATAGGAATAGAGGAACCTGAAAATTCGATACATCCAAGTCTGCTACAGAGTTTTTTGAGAGTAATCTCTCAATTACAAGGGAATTGCAAGGTTGTTATGGCAAGTCATTCACCGTTTATTGTTCAGTATATGGATTTGGATGATGTAATTATAGGAAAACCTAACAACAAAGGAATTGCATCATTCTTAAAGATACGTCAATCAATGCAGAAAACACTGACATCTGAAGCAAATGATATGGATATATCAACAGGCAACTATATCTTTGAATTACTAAATAGTATGGATGATGGAGTTTCAGAGGTAGTAAGGTATATGGAGAAAGACAATAATGGATAAAGCTATTGTTT
>JAQVAJ010000201.1:0-2574 GCA_028690885.1 Clostridia bacterium | reverse complement strand
ATTGTTTACAAATCAGGTGATTTTAAAAAGTATACAAAGTAATGAATTTTTATTTCTTTCCCTTATGATTACCTGTTAACTTCTTCTGGGATATTATGAAGTCTATAGTATCCTTGAAAGTGTCATTCAATGGCCTTGGGCTGAACCCAAGGTCTTTTTTTGCTCTTTCATTGGAGTAATTAGGAAATTGTCCCATAATTTTAATGGCAGAAGAAGATAATGGGCATTCTTTTTTGTTTATTTTACACCATATACTCATAAATGGAATAGCAGCATAAAGTGCCCAGAGGGGAAGCTTTACTTTTGGTTTTGGTATGTTTAGATAATCTGCAATCATACAGTAAATTTCAGTTATGTCTGCGTATTTGTTGGATATGATATAGGATTTGTTAGGGGTATCTGTTAAAGCAGCTGTAATAGTAGCTTTGGCAACATCCCTTACATCCACAAAATCATAACCGCCTTTAATACTGAACAGAGTAATACCGTTAAGATATATTGAAAGCATATCATAGATGAATCCTTTTCTGTAATCATTAGGTCCGGCAACAGCTGATGGAAGAATAATGACTCCATCAAGTCCTTTTTGGATTTCATCAAGTACTAGTTGCGAAGCTATAGCTTTAGAGCGTGCATATGATGTGAAATGAATATCAGGGTTAAAAGAATCTGGCTCTTTGACTAGCTGTTGTGAATTATCCAGTGTATCAACACTTGAAATATATACAAGCTTCGATGAATACTTTTTACAAATCTCAATTATATTCTTTGTACCCTGGATATTAATATGTTCACAGTTAGGGTCATTCTTTTTAACTGACAGATATGCAGCAGAATGAATCATTACAGTTTTTTTATCTTCTGTATCATGGTAAAGTTTTTCAAGCGATTCTATATCCAGTATATCTCCCTTTATAAGTTCAAGTTCTTTTGGAAAAGGCGTTATTGGATTAATCTTTCGTATTAATCCTCTTGTTACATATCCTTCTTTGCACAACTGGTCAGCGATTTCAAACCCTATAAAACCACTTACACCTGTAACAATGTATACAGTGTCTTCAGGTCTTTTTATACTCATACCATACCCCTTGGTCTATGACTCTTTCTAGATAATTATATCATCAGATATGACAAATTATCAGCATTTTATTGTTATATCCCAAGATAAGTTATATAATTTTATAAATATTTCTATGAAAATACCGATTTTTTTATTTCTGGAGGAGCTAATGACTGATAGCAATGATGATTATTTAAAACAAATGGAATCAGCTGAAGTAAGGTTGAAAATGGAACAGAACCCGGATTATATGGATTATCTTACAGGTAAAAAATGCTGGTTCTGTAAACAAACAACTGCATCAGATGCATATATGTACAGAGCAAAGGATAAGACTATTAAATCATCTGATGTTTTAAAAACTGAGTATGAATTCAAAGAGTACAATGTGCCAAGGTGTCAAGAATGTGCAAATGTACATAACAAAATAAATGGAACAAAGATATGGCTGTTTCTTTCATTCTTTGTATTATGGTGGCTTCCATTTATTATATTTCCAAATTCACCTGCAAAAGGATGGATATCTTTCATACTCTTTGTTGCGGGCATAGTGGTATTTTGCATTAAACGAAGAATATTATTTGTTAAGTATCCTCAGATGATTAACTTTAAAGACAGTGCTTCAGGATATTATGATATTATAAAAATAGGGAAGTATCTTACCAAAAATAGTAAAAGCTAGATACTAAATAACTGATAGTAATAAATATTGAGGATGAATAGTATGGAATTCAAACATAAACTGCCTGCTATGAAGGCAGACGGAAGAGATTGCGGTAATTACAATAACCCGGAAATTGGGTATCCCTGCCTTCTTAGTACTCTAAATCACGAATTAGGGGACTTTATAGCCACACTTAGAAAGATAGTGCGAGACGAGAGAAGGCTTGTATTTATTGATAACAAGGTGCTTGTCGCTTATCTGAACTGGATAAGAGATCATGTTCATATGATGAAAGCATTTAACCATTTTGAATATGACTTAAAAAGTTTCATGGACTTCATATTAGATAATCAGCGGGATTCAGGATACTTTTTTGAGCTTATAAAACAGATGGATGATCCGCACTGGCAGTTTGTAAATCCCGACTGCTATAAATTATATCAATCAGATAATTTAGCTGCTGTAAGATTGGAGATAGAAGCAGATATAGAATACTTAATGGTAGAAGGGGCAGTAGCGGTATATAGGGCTACAGGGGATAATGAATGGATAAAAAAAACATTACCTAAGCTTGAAAAGGGAATAGAGTATATGATGAATGATCCCAAAAGATGGGATAATGAAAGAGGACTTGTAAAAAGAGCCTTTACAATAGATACTTGGGATTTTGTATATAACAAGCCTGGTTCCAACAGAAAGATAGAAGAAGATACTCCAATGAGTATAATGCATGGCGATAACTCCGGAGTATATGCTGCATGTGTGTCATTATCATGGCTGAACAAAAGATTCGGTTTTGATGAAAAAGCCTCTTATTGGGCCAAAAAGGCTGGTAATCTAAAGGAGTCTT
>JAQVAJ010000200.1 GCA_028690885.1 Clostridia bacterium | reverse complement strand
ATTAATGCGTGTATTGAAAAGATTGTAAAAGCATGCCATAAATATGACATATTGTATGTAGAGCATCACAGCTGTCACCTTACATTCAACCCTAAATTAAAAGAAGATTTTGAATACATAAACAATATGTTCACAAAAAGATACTCCAAACTTTCAGATTTTCCTAAAATTATATTAGACACAGAAAAAGACTTTCAAATAGACGGCCAAAATGTATCTTCATTTCATCAGATATCTGGAAAGACCGGCACATACGGAACAACCATGTACCATGGTTATGCTATGTGTTTTAATAACCCAGACTACAAAAGAATATATCTTGATTATCTGAAAAGTCTGTATGAAATAGGTATAGATGGCATTATGACAGATGATGTGCAGTATTTTGGAAACGATAACATGGGATGGAGCGAGTTCAATGCCTGTACATGCGTTCATTGCAGGAAACTGTTCAAACAGAAATATGGATATGAAATACCTCTTCCTTCTGATTGGAAATCATTCTACTGGAACTTTGAAAACAAGGTTTTCGTAGCATGGAAGAGATTTAAAGATGAATCAACATTGAATTTCGTGTACGAAGTTGAAGAACATTATAAGAACCTTGGATATAATCAGTTTCGTCCAAACTACATATCATCGATACTTCCAACAAACAAGACTGCATACCCGTTTGAAAAATGTTCAGAAGTATGGGACTGTGTATTTCAGGAAAACTGCAATAGCAATATAATCAAGCAATCATATCTGTGCCATGGTCTTGAGGCAATTCACAGATACCACTTAGCAAGACTGAATAAAGTACCTTCAATGTCAATGTATTACCCTTCAACACAGGATAACCTGTATTTTTCCTGGGCGCTTACCAAATCATGGGGCCAGCTTTATACAGCCTGCATTTATGAAACAAAAGAAGGTAAAATGAGTGAAAAACATCTTAGGAATTTTGAAAGAAGACATATTGCATCTTACACGAATCCTAAAAAGATAACCGACTTAGCATTCCTTCTTTCCTCCGACACAAGGGATTACTCAAATGGTTGTGAAACACACCAGGTTAATTTTCTACGGTGGCTGGAAGCTTCATATTTATCCGGCATATCAACAGATATGATATTTGAAGATGCGAAAATGAATGAGTTTAAAAAACATAAAGTAATAGTATGCGCTCACACTTTAATGCTTTCAGATTCAGTACTAAAAAAACTTAGAAAATATGTAAAAGAAGGTGGGCACCTTATCACTATAGGTGAGTTTGCAAAATACAAACCAGACGGCACGATAAGAAAGAGAATAACAATGGGCCGTAAAAATGAAGCACTCGGTGACGGGAATATAACTGTATTATCAGATAATCTATGTCACAATAAATATCATTGGACACTAAGTGTGCCTCGCTTCATTCCTGATTTCGATAAAATACAAAAGCCTGTTGAAGAATATGCAATAGACCAACTAAGAGAAACTGGCGGTAAAGCAATATTATCTGCAATTTGTAATGAGACAATTGTAAATGCCACAAGCAATCAGGATATCTTTACTTCCCTTTTTAAAATTAGAAACGGGTATGCTTTACATATAGTCAATGTTCAGGACACAATATCCAAAGAAGGTACCGCAACTCATGTTCAACCGATAGAAAGCTTTATTGAAAATGCTTCACGTATAAACCATGAGATAAATATAAGGATAAATCTTGATATACCTGTAAAAAAAGTCACTCTTTATTCACCAGAAAGAAAAAGAGCTCTTGATATACCATATATGAAGATAAAAAGAATATCTGATGATATGAATACATCAGATACCGGTTTACTTTCATTTACCATACCCAAAAAAACATTTTCAGGTTATGCATTATTGGAAATTAAGTAAATCAAACTGGATTACATTACTTTGATTTAATCTAGCTGATTTACCAATCTTGTGAGCTTATTACATATTTGGGCTTTAGGATAAGAATATCTGTTTATTAGTTCACTTTGTAACATAAAATTAATCTTAGTCCTAAGCAAAACAATGAATACCAAGCATTACCAAAACAATAAGCTCAGCAGCACTTTAAACAACTAGCAAACAAACTTTTTGCATATTCCTCAATATCGTTGTATCTAATCATATTATATTTCTCTTTAACTGCTGAAAAATATTCACCAATATCAACTTTACTGATTATTCGGTTAGAATTGACATTTGCAGGAAGATCATCTCGAGTTTTTAGCCAGGGCATTTCTGAATGAGTAAATGATTCAAGCATTTTTCCACTATAGCAACAAAAATACTGAACCACACTGTCAATAATAGCCTTTTCAACATCATTGAAAACTGATACATCAAAATCTGATTCTTTGTATATAGGATCAATTTGATACTCTGCATATCTTTTGTAAATATCCCTGTATACAGGTCCATGTACCCAAGCTTCACAGTCTTCATCAAAAAGAAAAGCCTTCATAAAGGCATAATAAAATCCCTGCACATAATAAAGAGCCTTTTGTAATGCAAGCGGGGTAATATCCTCACAACAGTAAAGTAGGTATTTAATAATAAGTTCAAACTTTGTTCGTGTTTCACCATTTTCTTTCAACAACTCCAGAACCTTTTTCATACTCTTTTCAAAGGTTGCTGCTGACTTTAATCTTTCCTTATTTTCCACCAGCAGTTTTTTGAAATATTCTGGATCATCATAAACTCTCTGTAATATATCAGAATACTGTTTCGTTGGCATATCCCCATCACAATATCTGGTAAATGTCAGTTCCCCCCATCCTAGCAGCAAAGACAAAGGACGTTTCCCAATACTATATTTCTGTGAAATTTCTAGTATTTTTTCCAATGAGATTATACCATTGATTTTTCTATAACTATCATAAAGTGATTTAAGGTTCTCATCTTCAATTTCAGCTACAAAAACATCACTGCTACATTCATTGCATATAGTTCTCTTCCCTATAAACTCATATTCCTCACCTTTTAAATTTCCTTTTTGTACAGCTTCTAAAACTGAGTACTCAACATCTTCTCTGCAATGTTCACAAAAAACTTTATCTCTTTTCATATCTCTTCCTCCTTGATAATAGTAAATCATCTGAAGCAATAACTTATCTGTTTATTCCTTTCATGAAATGATATCACCACTGTTCTTCTACTATTGCGATATTCAATCAAATTAAATTTTGTATAAACATCAACCACCTTTTCAATACCGTCTATGTTGAATAATTTATACTGTGGAACAAATACATATAGCACTTCATTTTCATAACCTGGATTTGTATTCTTAAGAGAATGACAAAAATCTTTAGTTTTTATCCTTAATAGAAGCTTTTTTTGTCTCTTCGTATTCAGGTTATATTCGGCAACAAAGTCCTTGTTTTCCTGGCGATTATTATTCATAGATATCGTATAATTTCCTTGTTCTATACAGTTCTGTATTAAGGATAAAACCGCACTAATTGTTTCTTTAGTATAATTTTGATTATAGTGTTCATTCACTGCATCACCTCTTAATAGTACAATTGTACTTTATAAATCAGTTCATGTCAATATTTATGTATCAATTGGTACATTATCAGCTCATATTCTATTTAAAAATTCAATTGTAAGATAATATAATCAGCTACTTACAATTATAGTATTTAGATAATACTGAAACAAAATACTACATCCTATTTATTATTCAGGAAACCTTCCCCCTGTAGCAACGATATAGTAAGTGGCTCCTTCAATAGGCGAATATGAAGACAAATCAGGTATCTTAAAGGATGTATCAGTAGCACTTGCGAATGTGTCACCTAGTAAAAAGAACAGAACCTGATAATCAGCTTTATTAAGCCATCTTCCATCACAAGGAATCAGCATATTTGTAGAATCCACCTCTTCTATATTCCTTGCAAGAACAATCTGGCTTATGTACATATCTTGACTTATGTAATCAACTTTTTTTGGTACATATTTTAAGTCATCTATAACTTTCGCTTCATACTCATTATCCTTTTGAGCAAACTGGCCATGCGCTAATATATGATAATATAGATTGTTACCGGGAGTTTTTGAAGTCATATCTGGTACACCAAACGTAACATTATACCCGCCGTATGTATTTTCGATACACGAGAACAATTCTTCATATGCTGCTTTTGAAATTATCTGACCATTGCATATAAAAGAAGTTTTCAGATTAT
>JAQVAJ010000199.1 GCA_028690885.1 Clostridia bacterium | reverse complement strand
TCCCCATTAAATACAGATGAATTCCTATATCTGATACTTCCAGTAAGAATAGCCTCATAAGGTTGAATAATGTTCATTAATAATATTACTCTGAAAGATTTCAGAAATTACGAATATCAGGAAATATTTCCTAAAAAAGGCATAAATATTATTTATGGAAGAAATGCTCAAGGTAAAACAAATATCCTTGAGTCTATTTTTTTATGTTCTGCAGCAAGGTCTCATAGAACGAATAAGGACACTGATTTAATTAGAAATGATCAGAAAGGGTATTATGTGCAAATTGAAGGAAAAAGAGATGAACAGCCTTTTTCTATAAGCATAAATTGTGATAAAGTTTCATCAAAAACAAATAAAAGAGTTATAAAAGTTAATGATATAAGCTTAACAAGAACAGGACAGCTTATGGGAGTTCTTAATTGCGTAATGTTTTCACCAGAAGATTTAACAGTAATAAAAGAAGGACCTAGCGAAAGAAGAAGGTTTCTTGATATTTTAATTAGTCAGATTAATCCTTCATATTTTTATGCTCTGCAAGAGTATTTTAAAATAATTAAACAAAAAAATGCATTACTAAAGAACATATCAGAAAATGGGAGAAACAAAGAGTTGCTTGATGTCTATAATATAAAGCAAGCAAAAACAGGATACAAAATTATCAAAGAGCGAAAAATATTTATTGAACAAATTAATAAGAAGTCTAAAATTAACCATTCAGATATAACAAAAGGATCAGAAGAACTTAATATAAGTTATTCTTGTGATTTATCTGATTTTTCAGACGGTGAAGATGAATTTTATAGAATGCTTACAAAAAGTGCTGATAAGGAAATTAAGATACAAAACTCCATATTAGGGCCACACAGAGATGATATTGATATTATTCTTGATAATATGAGCATAAAAGAATATGGTTCACAAGGACAGCAGAGAACTGCCATATTATCCCTTAAGTTTTCAGAAATGCAAATAATAAAGGAAAAAACTGGAAATAATCCAGTATTATTACTTGATGATGCCTTAAGTGAATTAGATTTATTAAGGAAAAGAACATTACTAGATAAGATTAATACAAATCAGACTTTTATAACTTGTACTGAAAAAAGAAAGTATATGACCTTAGATAGTAATATAAGTTTTTTTAGTGTAACAAAGGGAACAGTTAAAAGCATATAGAAAAAAATACTTAAAAATGATATAATACAAAGAAGTATTACGAGAGGATTTTATGTTTTTACACATAGGTGATGATTTAGTTTTACGTGAACAGGATATTATCGGCATTTTTGATTTTGAAACGTCGACATTATCTAAACACACGAAAAAATATTTACAAGATAAAGAAAAAAAGCACAGTACATTAGCTGTAAGCGAACAGATACCTAAGGCATTTGTTGTAGTGCAAAAAAAAGAACAAAAAGAACCAAAAGTGTATTTTACATTAGTTTCATCAATAACACTAAAAAAAAGAGCAGAGAATAATAGATTAATGGAGTAATATATGGAAAACAATAAAAGACAAGAGAATATTAAGGCCTGTAACTATAATGAAGCACAGATACAGATACTTGAAGGATTAGAAGCAGTAAGGAAAAGACCTGGTATGTATATTGGTACTACATCAGTAAAAGGTCTTCATCATTTAGTATATGAAATTGTAGCGAATAGCGTGGATGAAGCACTTGCCGGAAGATGTGACAAGATAGAGATATTTATTGACAAAGACAACATTATTACAGTTGTAGACAACGGAAGCGGTATTCCAGTTGGAATTCATCCAAAAATGGGAATACCAACAGTTGAAGTTGTACATACTGTTTTACATGCAGGAGGTAAATTTGATTCTAAAGCATACAATATTTCTGGTGGATTACACGGTGTAGGAGCTTCAGTCGTAAACGCTTTGAGCGAATTTCTTGAAGTTGAAGTAAAGAGAGATGGAAAAATATACAGACAGAGATACGAAAGAGGAAAAACTGTAACACCTCTTGAAGTAATAGGTGAAACAGATGAAACCGGTACAAAAACTGTTTTCAAAGCAGATAATCAGATATTTGATACAGTTGAGTTTGAATATGATGCCTTATTGTCTAGATATAGAGAAATGGCATTCCTTAATAAAGGAGTTATGATTATATTAACAGACAGAAGAGGAGACGAAGAAGTATCAAACGAATTGTATTACGAAGGAGGAATTGTATCTTTTGTCAGGTATTTAGACGGTAATAAAGCAAGAATACACAAAAATACCATTTATATTGAAGAAACGAAAGAAGACTGTATAGTTGAAATTGCTATGCAATATAATGAATCATATAGTGAAACTCTGTATTCATACGCAAATAATATTGCCACAATAGAAGGCGGAATGCATGTAACAGGATTTCGATCAGCTTTAACAAAGGTAATAAATGATTATGCAAGAAAAATAGGGGCACTGAAAGAGTCAAATAAAAATCTTACTGGAGATGATGTAAGAGAAGGTCTTACTGTTGTAATTTCTGTGAAACTTCATGATCCTCAGTTTGAAGGACAGACAAAATCCAAATTAGGAAATAGTATTATAAGGACAATAACTGAACAGACAGTAAATGAAGATTTAGCTGCATATTTTGAAGAAAATCCACAAGAGGGAAAAGCAATAGTAGATAAATGTCTATTAGCTTCGAGAGCAAGAGAAGCCGCAAGAGGAGCAAGAGATCTTGCAAGAAGAAAAACCGCTTTGGAAGGAAACGCTCTTCCTGGAAAATTAGCAGACTGTTCTGAAACAGATCCAGTAAAATGTGAAATATTCATCGTTGAGGGAGATAGTGCTGGCGGCAGCGCAAAACAGGGAAGAGAAAGAAAATATCAGGCAATATTACCTCTATGGGGAAAAATGCTAAATGTTGAAAAAGCTAGAATAGATAAAATTTACAATAATGATAAATTACATCCGCTTATTACTGCTTTAGGTACAGGAATAGGTGAAGATTTTAATATTGAGAAGCTTAGATATCATAAAGTAATTATAATGGCAGATGCTGATGTAGACGGTGCGCATATTGGTATGCTTCTTATTACTTTCATATACAGATATATGAGAGAATTAATAGAAAAGGGTTTTTTATACCTTGCTCAGCCCCCACTATATAAGATTACTAAAGGAAAAGAATTCGTTTATGCATTTAATGATGCAGAAATGGAAAGAATATTTAGAGATAAAGGATGGGATAGAAAAGAGTGTTCTCTTCAAAGATATAAAGGTCTTGGTGAAATGAGCTCTACTCAATTATGGGACACTACTATGAATCCTGAAACAAGGACAATAGTTCAATTAAAAATGGATAATCCATTTTTAGCTGATATTGCTGTGTCAGACCTAATGGGAGATGATGTACAACCAAGAAAGGAATTCATCGAAAGACACGCTAAAGATGTACAATTAAATAGATTAGATATATAATGTTTCACGTGAAACATTAAATGAGGTAAAAATGGGCAAAGTAATGGCGGTTGCCAATCAAAAAGGCGGAGTTGGCAAAACTACTACATCGATTAATTTAAGTGCAAGTCTTGCATATATGGGAAAAAAGACATTACTTATTGATAATGATCCACAGGGTAATGCAACAAGTGGACTCGGCATCGACAAGTGGACTGTTGAAATGTCTGTTTATGATGCAATAATTAATGATATTGATATTAAAGAAACAATTTTACCAACAATGATGGACAATCTTTATATATGTCCATCAAATATACAGTTAGCTGGAGCAGAAATTGAGCTAGTAAGCCAGATGACTCGTGAAAACAGGCTTAAAAATGCAATAGCAACAATAAAAGATCAGTATGATTATATAATCATTGACTGTCCGCCTTCTTTAGGACTCTTAACTTTAAATTCTCTTACAGCAGCAGATACGATATTGGTACCAATCCAATGTGAGTATTATGCTCTTGAAGGATTAAAGCAATTAATGAAAACAGTAAGTTTAGTACAGAAACATCTCAATCCTTCATTAAAAGTAGAAGGAGTAGTAATGACTATGTATGATTCAAGGACAAATTTATCTTTTCAAGTTGTTGAAAGTGTAAGAGAACATTTTTCTGACAGAGTATACAGAACAATAATACCAAGAAACGTAAGACTTAGTGAGGCTCCAAGTCATGGTGTTCCTATTATTCTTTATGATAAAGATTCAAA
>JAQVAJ010000198.1 GCA_028690885.1 Clostridia bacterium | reverse complement strand
GCTTTCTGCGGCAACCTTAAGTCTTTCAGGATCTATATCAAATGCACTCGTAACTTTTAAACCTGGTACTTTGACAGAATTTCTATGATGCCATGATGCCATTCCGCCATACCCTATTATTCCCAATTTATATTCCATAACAACCTCCATCTGCATCATATTATTACTAAGCAGAAGTAATGTCAACATCAATTAATTTAATATTTTATTAAGATACAATGAATAGTATACAAATAATTATATATGTATATTTTCTTTATTTTTACTTTTTTTTATCCCCATAAAAACGAAATAATCATCACAACGGAATATTTTAACGCCTCCGAAAACAGCTATGAATTTTCTTTTATACCACTCAAGTCTTTTTGTAACCATTAGCATTCTGCCATTTGGTACAAGTTTTCTATATCCTTTTTCAATAAACTCCTTAGGCACTGAGAAATCTGCATGATATGGTGGATTGCTTAGAATCAATGTGAAATCTTTTTGTTCAATATTCTCATATGCATTGCTTTGTATGACATTCGCATTTGTTATTTGATTTAATTGTAGATTCTTTCTTGCATATTCAACTGCAACTGGATCTATGTCACACATAGTTACATTAACTGAATCTGCAACTTTTGCGCATGCAATACCTACAAGACCATATCCACAGCCAAGATCTAAAACAATTTCATCTTGGTTTATAGAACAATTTTGAAGCATAAAAAGAGTGCCTTTATCAGCACTCTTAAATGAAAACAATGAATTCGAAGTTTCAAAAACTAAGTTATTACCAAAAACATTGTGACTTATCTTCAAATAACCGCTCGCTTAATTAATTTGCAGGTGGAACATAAGATCCATCATCAGGTACAAGCGTACAATCTTCTTTTGTTGAACCAGGTGTACGATATAAAACTATGTAATAACGTCCGCCATCTACATATATTTCTGGGTCTAATTCAACTCGGCCGCTCTGCATTCCAGAATAGAATACCTTAAATACATTAACTTTACTCGTTATTTCAACATTCATTTCAACTACATCTCCTGGCTTAACCTCTTTCCATTCTTGCAACTTTTTAACATCCTTAACTAAAGTCACAGTAAATGTTCTGTCTGTAGTATTAGTAAGATAGTATGTAGCTGTTTCATTATCTCCACAGCCTGCTAATGCAAGTGAAAGTCCTGCTACAATAACGACCACCATTATTAAGGACAAAATTCTTTTGTAATTTTTCATTATAAGCCCCTTTCGACGACATAAATAATCTTTTCGTTTGTTATATTTTATCATTGAAACATATGCCATACTATATGAATAATGTGATATTTGTTGTGTTTATATAACATTATCAAATTTGGTAGTTCAGTTTTTCGGAACTGTTACCTTTAAGCAATCACACATATCATTAAAGTGTATATTTTACTTATATATTTATGTAAGCAATTATCATCATATAATTCTATTGTCATTAAATATAAGAAGAGTTGAATAAATATTTATTTCTGTAATCTAAATTTTAAGCTAATTTTGATTACTGTTAATGTCAGCAAGAACCTTTTCTAACTGTCTTAATACAGATATATTCAACGGTTAAGCATATACCATAAACACTTTATAAACAGTAAATGAATAATTGTCTATTGAAGCAACATCCAACCAATCGTTGAGACTTTTCTTTTAAACAGATACTTTCCTGCTTGTTCTTGAAAACAAAACAGCTTGAAAACTTAAATTCATATTGAATGATTTTTCATAACATATATATTAAACTGCAATTATATTTTATTTGATTCTATCACAATTATTAAGTATTTTTTCCTACTAATAATCTTTCTCAAATATAAACGATATTCCCTTGTCTGTGGATATGCATGTAATGTCTCCTAAAAGGTCATTTCTGTATACTTTTACAGCATGGACATCAAGCCTTTCTATTATACTCTTATGCGGATATCCGTAGTCATTACCGGCTCCTGACTGAATTATGGCATAAACAGGAGATGCTTCGTATAAAAAAGAAGCAGTTGTTGAAGAACTCCCTCCGTGATGTGCGACTTTAAGAACATCACATTCAATATCTGTTTCTTTATCTAGAAGGTCTTTTTCAGAACTGCTTTCCATATCAGCTGTAAACAAAAATGTATTTCCTAAGTGATCTAGTCTGACGACTATGGAATAGTCATTAATTTCATCATACTTTTTGGATGAATCAGATAAAACTGTAAACATCATATCACCATAAGTAAATATCTCTTTATATACGGGCACTATTGCTTTTATTTCCTCATCTGCTAATATTTTCTCAACATTTCTATAAGTACTGGTGTCATGGGTAATACCACTTTTCAGAACAAGATCAACCTGATACTTTTCTACTATCTCATCAAAAGACCCTATATGATCTTCATGCGGATGCGTTAGAATCACCATATCTAATTTATCTACATCGTGTTTATCAAAAAAATTCAACACATCTGATGACATTATTGAACTTCCTGTATCGATCAAAATGTTGTGTATGCCATCCTGAATAAGAATACAGTCACCCTGCCAGACATCTATGTAGTGAACGTGAGCGGAACCCGGCTGAATAACCTCATTTCCATATTGATTATCTTTAAGATCACTCAAAAACCCTGATAAAGATGAATATATGTATGCTGACATAACAAGCACAATAAGAATCACTATATATAGATTCTTATTGTGCCATATTTTCTTTTTATTATTATATATATATTTATATCTAACCATTACACCTATTCGGTCAGCACCTGGTCTTCCGCTTTAAGCTTAATATCCCCAAAACCCTTTGGAAGTTTGGAAAGAAGAATAAAACCTACTGCAAATAATAAAATCAAAGAAAGTATTCCATATCTTGAATGACCGGTTATAATGGCAAACAGACCCATTAGCAAAGGACCCATAATATCTGCAAGCTTTCCAAAGATATCAAAGAAACCGAAGAATTCGTTTGATTCCTTCTTTGGAATAATTCTTCCGAAGAATCCTCTTGAAAGGGACTGAATACCTCCTTGAGCCATACCTACTATAACTGCCAATACCCAGAATTGCCATTCAGTAACCAGGAAAAACCCAAAAACAGCTACAAACATATATATTCCTATAAACACCTTTATAATTTTCAAAGTACCATATTTGGTTCCTAATATACCTGCTATAATAGCACATGGGAATGCAATAAACTGAGTCAGAAGCAAAGCTAATACCATGGATACTGAATCAAGGCCTAATTCTGTACCGTAAATAGTCGCCATGGTTATTATCGTATAAACTCCATCTATATAAAAGAAATATGCAAGTATGAAAATAAAAATATCCTTTTTCTCTTTAATATTCTTAAAGGTTGTAGCAAGTCTTGAAAAAGCTTCTTTAACTTTCCCTTTTTTATTTTCAAGATAATATGTCTGACGAACATTCTTAAATAACGGAATTGTAAGGAAAAACCACCACAATGCAGTTATTACAAAAGCAACCTGTATTGCTGAATTATCATTCAAACCAAATGGCTGGATAATATATATTGCCAAACATAAGATAAACGGAATACAGCTACCTATATATCCATATGCAAATCCATTTGAGGATACCCTGTCCATTCTATCGTCAGTAGTTACATCAGTTAGCATGGAGTCATAAAATACATTTGTTGCAGAATATCCGATTCTGGCTATAACGTATATAATCAAAAATGCCAACCATGTATTCATAACTGCCATAGCAAATGCACCTAACACTCCAACTGACAGGGCAACACCGAACATTCTTTTTTTCATACCTCTGTAATCGGCGATAGCTCCAAGAATTGGTGAAAGCAAAGCCAGTATCATTATGGCAATAGAATTAGCAGTTCCCCATAGCGCGGTTGCTTCATTAGGATCAATTGTACTGGTTTTTGCAACCATCGCAGCAAAGTAAATAGGAACAAGTGCTGTTGTAAGCATAGTAAATGCGGAATTACCAACATCATACAAAACCCAGCTCCATTCGGTCTTGTTCATTTTTCTACCCATTATTAAATTCCCTCCATTTGTACCTGTTAATGATATTCTACCATCAATGGAGTTTGTTTTAAATACAACTTTTATTAAATTGCGTATCAATTTTCGATATATTCTTAAATCCGCCATACCATGTATGATTGCACTTGTCGCATTTAACTAAAGTTACAATATG
>JAQVAJ010000197.1 GCA_028690885.1 Clostridia bacterium | reverse complement strand
GTTTTCGAGAACTGGAAGGTAGAAAATATAACTGACAAGCTTAAAACTATGAATGATTATATAAGGTCAATTAATCAAGATATTGAAATATGTTTACATACATCATTAGCAAAAGGATGGGGTCATGAAGTAAGCAAATTGAAAGATGCCGGTGTTGATTGCGTTATGCCTCACATTGCACATTTTCCAATGAGTCAGTTGGAGTTTAATAATCTTTTGGATAATATATATCCAAATGATATTATTCTACAGGTATGTGTGAGGAACAAATCACTTTCTAATTATGACATATGGATAAAAACACCAGAAATAATTCAGAATATCGGAAGCTGGATTAGAGAGTATAAAGAAGATCATTCAAATCTGAAAGGTGTTGTTTTCTTTAATGAAAACACGGTAAGTGATGAAAGCAGGAGAGCTGTATATCAATTAATTAGTGATTTTTAAATATAAATATTAGGTGGGGGTTTGTATAATACCAGAATAATGGTAGAATATAGCCCTCAGAATATGGAGGTTGTTTATGTTTGAACAATTAAAAAAAGAAGTATATAAAGCAAATATCGAATTAGTAAAAAAAGGGCTTGTCTTATACACATGGGGTAATGTAAGTGCTATTGATGAAGAAAGAAAATATATAGTTATAAAACCCAGTGGCGTGGATTATGATGAAATGACGTCTGAGGATATGGTTGTGGTGGATATGGATGGAAATGTAGTAGAAGGGAAATACAGACCTTCCAGTGACACCAAATCACATTTGGAGATATATAAAGCATTTATTAATACACATGCAGTTGCACACACGCATAGCACATATGCAACTTCATACTCACAAGCAGCAAAAGGTATAATTCCTATGGGTACTACACATGCCGACTATTTTTACGGTGAAATTCCCTGTACAAGGGCTTTATTGTCTGATGAAATAAAAAATGATTACGAATTGAACACAGGAAAAGTCATTATAGAGACATTTTTAGGAAAAGACTATAATGCCATACCAGCATGCCTGGTAAGAAATCATGGTCCATTTACGTGGGGAGATAATGCAATGGAAGCGGTCTTTCATTCTGTTGTATTAGAAGAGATAGCCAAAATGGCTTTCATAACTGAAAAAGTAAACAAAGATATTCAATCAATTAACAAGCTTCTTTTGGATAAGCACTTCAAAAGAAAGCATGGGCAGTCTGCATATTACGGACAGACAAAATAGAAATTTATATTTATGTAGATGTATTAGATAGCAGATGAATATCTTATGTAGCATGTATGAATTAACCTTTTGAGTATATATTTTATATCTATCTTATTTAGTATAATATTCTTATAAGTACAAAATACGGAAAGGAGTTACCTTTGATAGCGCATTTTGAAAAGAAAGAGGAAATAATAAAACAGCTTGAAACAGATGCTGTTAACGGTTTGTCAAGTAGCAAAGCTGCCGCAAAACTTGAGCAGTATGGTAAAAACAAATTGAGAGAACCCAAAAAGAAAAGTATTGCACAAAGGTTTTTAGATCAATTCAAGGATGTGATGATTATTATTCTTATCATTGCTGCAATAATTTCATTTATTGTAGCTTTATATGAAAAAGAAGCAAAAGAATTCCTTGAACCTGTTCTTATAATGCTTATTGTAATACTGAATGCAATTATGGGAGTATTGCAGGAAAGCAAAGCTGAAAAAGCTTTGGAAGCTTTAAAAAACATGTCCTCTCCTAATGCAAGGGTTATTAGAGATGGAGAAGAACAGGTTATTGAAGCATCATTACTTGTTCCTGGAGATATTATAAGGCTTGAAGCTGGTGATTTTATACCGGCTGACGCAAGGATTATCCGCTCATCCAGCCTAAAATCAGAAGAAGCAGCTCTGACAGGAGAGTCAGTTCCATCAGAGAAAGATGCAGATGAAGAAGTTGCAGAAAATGCACCGCTTGGAGACAGAACTAATATGGTTTTTACAGGATGCTCCATAACTTACGGTACTGCGTTAGCTGTTGTTACAACTACTGGTATGGATACTGAGATGGGACGTGTTGCAAATCTTTTAGAAAGCGAAGAAAGTACGCAGACGCCTTTACAGAAAAAGCTTGCATCCTTAGGCAAATATCTTGGAATTGTTGCCTTGGCTGCATGTGCAGTTATCTTTATTGTAGGTATTATGGACGGTATGCCTGTAATGGAAATATTTATGATAGCTGTAGCACTTGCAGTATCAGCAATACCTGAAGGACTACCGGCTATAGTTACTATTGTATTATCAATTGGTGTGCAGAGAATGGTTAAGAAGAACGCCATTATCAGAAATCTGCCTGCAGTAGAAACCTTAGGTAGTGCTTCAATAATATGTTCTGACAAGACTGGTACCCTAACACAAAATAGAATGACTCTTGTTGAAGCATACTATGATGGTATGGAAAAAACAGAAAAGATAACAGCAAATAACTCTCCTGACATAAAAAAACTTCTTAAATTTGGAACACTTTGCAGTAATGGGTTGGTTGTATTCACAAAAGACACAGAAAAGCATATTGGGGATCCAACAGAAACAGCAATAGTATATGCAGCACATAGAAATGGTTTAGAAAAAGAGGATCTTAACAAGTCTTATCCAAGAAAAGCAGAGATTCCTTTTGATTCTGACAGAAAGCTAATGACATCTATTAATGTAATGGACGATAAAACAATTGTAATAGTTAAAGGTGCTGTTGATGTACTGATAGAAAGATGCATAGAAGGAGATAAGGAAAAAGCTAAAGATATAAACTACACAATGAGCAAAAATGCTCTCAGAGTAATAGCTGTAGCTTATAAGTATATTGACAGTATTCCAAAAGAACTCAAGCCTGAAGATATAGAAAAAGACCTTATATTCATGGGTCTTGTAGGAATGATAGACCCACCTAGACCGGAAGCTAAAGATGCTGTTGCTGTTTGCAGAAAAGCAGGTATAAAACCGGTTATGATAACAGGAGATCATGTTATAACTGCGTCAGCAATTGCTACCGAGTTAGGCATATTAAGGGAGAATGATGAGGCAATTACAGGTATTGAATTAGATAATATGACTGATTCAGAGTTTGAAAAAAGAGTAAGAAATATATCAGTTTATGCCAGAGTTTCCCCTGAGAACAAGATAAGGATAGTAAGGGCATGGCAAAGGCTGGGTGAAGTAGTTTCAATGACAGGAGATGGTGTAAATGATGCTCCGGCTCTAAAAGCAGCAGATATTGGCTGTGCAATGGGTATAACTGGAACTGATGTTGCAAAAGGAGCAGCCGATATGACTCTTACCGACGACAATTTTGCAACTATAGTTGATGCAGTACGAGAAGGCAGAGGAATTTATGCGAACATAAAAAAAGTGGTCGGATTCCTTCTTGGAACAAATATAGGTGAAATACTTACAGTTTTCTTTGCAATGATTTTATGGAGAGAAACTCCACTTTTATCAATGCAACTATTATGGATTAATCTTGTCACTGACAGTCTTCCAGCCATTTCTTTAGGTATGGAAGAGGTAGAAAGTGATGTTATGGAACAAAAACCAAAACCAAGAAATGAAGGTATATTCGCTCATGGTTATGGTATAAGGATTATTCTGCAAGGATGTATGATTGCTGCAATAACAATTGGCGGTTTCATTTATGGAAGAAATGTTATAGGCACGCTTGAAGCTGGACAGACAATGGCTTTCTTTGTTCTTTCATTATCTCAGGTGGTTCAATCCTTTAACATGAGATCAGAACATTCGTTATTCAAAATCGGATTCTTTACAAATAAGAAGCTGAATATTGCTTGTTTAATATCAGCTGCTCTTATTGCACTGGTATTGTTTACTCCTTTGTCAACAGCATTCCAGCTTATATCTCTTGATTTAAATGCATATTTAATAGGATTGGCACTATCATTTGTACCCCTGTTTGCAATGGAGATATCAAAAGCTTTAGGCCTTATTAAGCCAAAGAAAATAATGGTTGAACAGAAGGATAAGTAAAAAATAATAAGCCAGATAAACAGAAGCCACAAACAGTAATTTTGTTTGTGGCTTTTTGCAACCAATAGTTGACCGTTAGAGTAAAGTTACTGTAGGGAAATGAATAAAAAGATAGAGAGACAATCTTTCTGTTAAAATAGTACTTGAAAAATAAATATTGAAAGGAAAGAAAGTCTCTCATGTATAAAAGTATACAACATTTTTTAG
>JAQVAJ010000196.1 GCA_028690885.1 Clostridia bacterium | reverse complement strand
CAGCAACTGGAACATTGCGATACAGGACCCATTAGATGAATCTTCAATAATCGGAATCATATCAACTACTGACTGTTCAGTTATAACATCAGGTTCTTATCAAAGATATTTTATAGAAAATGATATTGAATATCATCATATACTAGACCCTAAAACAGGATATCCTGCTGATAACGGACTGATTTCTGTAACAATTGTTGCAAAAGACGGAGCTTATGCCGATGCTTTATCTACAGCTCTTTTTGTCACTGGACTTGAAAAAAGTATTGAAATATGGAAAGAGTACAATGATTTTGAAGCAGTATTCATAACAGAGGATAAAAGTGTATATATAACTGAAGGGCTAAAAGACAGATTCACACCAGAATCTGAAGATTTTTTATTCGAATATGTATATAAATAAACTTACCAGTAACGATCGATAGCTTCTGAAACTGTTTTAACCCAGTTAGTCAGATGAGACACATCTCTACTTACTGTTGAAATATCCTTTATAACAAACTCGCATGGCGTGTTATTTTTTTTACATGCTAAAAGTATTTTTCTAATTTCATCCTTAACAGGCAGAGGGTCAAATACAGATTGAGAAACATAAGCAGGATTTGGTTTGGCAGAAAGAACATAATCCTTTCCCATTGCATCTGCCGCTATATCAACATCTGCCCATGGAGTTATCGATATTCTTCTCAAATTCGAAAATTCCCTTAATATATCTATTTTCTTATCAAGCGGTTCACAGCAACCATAATATGTAAGTCCGCACTGGTCAAATAACCTTTTCATGTATTGGATATCAAATTCATTATGCATATCAGGAGATACTACAGCAAAAATCTGTGCCATTCCCCTTCCCCAGACTTCCTTTGAAGATACCTTTTCTTTTGTTACATCTTTTATTGGTAGCTCATAAGTACATGCAGGTGTGCAGTGAAGATAATATGCATCAGTTTCCAGAATATTTAGCTTTTCATACTGACTTATAATCTCTTCATGATATCTTGTGAACTTATCCATCATCTTATGCATAAATTCAGGTCTGTCGTATATGTCTATAAGACAGTTCTCCACACCATGATATCTTGGAAGCTCATCCCACATATTAAACATAAGCTGGTATCCCCCAAGTTTGACATCCATTATTCCGTCAAAAACATCATGTGCTGCCTGTAAAGCTCTTTTTGTTGCTTCATCATCCAGCTCAATAACAGGCATCTTAATCCTCTCAAGTGATTCTTCATCTGGAAGAATGTCATGATATTCGTGTGCACTTATATCGGTACCAGTTGTGGAATTTATTTTAACTTCTTCAACATTGAGTCCTATTCCTGTACTTTTTGTCCTTATTTTAACCTTGTAATACGGATGTATCGCATAATCTCCTTCAAAATACCTAAACTGATAAAGATTTCTTTTAATGCCTCTTTCAATTCCTCTGTAAGCATCAGTTTCACATTCAAGTTTAAGTTCATCCTGGTCTTCCAACTCTCCCCAGGGAACCTCAAATACAAGTATAGGTGGTCTTACCATTTCAAGATTGTTCAGTTTTCGATATTGATCAGGTCTTTTTAAGTTATTATCACTAAATGCTATCTCGGCATATTTTTTTGCATACTCTCTTAACCTTGATAATTCTGTTTTCATTTATTAAGATCCTCCAAAATTTTCAAAGCTTTCATGATTTGCTCTTTCGTTGTCGCAAAACTTGTTACAAACCGTATAACTATTTCATTTTCTGATTTTTTATAAAAAGTCTCAAAAGTTATTTCCTTAGATAATTTGGTCAGTTGATATTCATTGACAATAACAAAAAGCTGATTGGTTGAAGAATCATATTCCATATCATATCCCGCTGCTAGTATACCTTCTTTTAATATTTTAGCCATATTATTCGCATTTTTTGCTAAATCTAAGTATAATCCATCATTGAACAGTTCGTAAAATTCCATTCCGATTATAAAACCTTTTGCATACATGCCTCCACCGTTTTTAATACTATATCGGAAATCTTTCTTTAACTGTTCATTACAAATAACAACAGCTTCTCCAAGCAGTGCACCGTTTTTTGTTGCTCCTATACAAAAGGCATCAAAGAATCCACATAAATCACTCCACTTGACACTGTTATCTTCAGAACACATTGCAACACCCAGCCTTGCGCCATCCATATACAGATAAAGATTCAGTTTGTCACATAATTGTCTAATGTTTTTAAGCTCATTAAATGAGTAGATACTTCCTGTTTCAGTTGCATTTGAAATATATACAGCTTTTGGCATTACCATATGCTCATCAGTATGACTGTAAAAAGCTTTCTCTATAAGCTTAGTGTTGAGTTTTCCATCAATGCCTTCACAAACAATCACCTTATGTCCTGTAGCTTCAACAGCTCCTGTCTCGTGTACATTTATGTGTCCTGTATTACAGGAAATAGCAGCCTGATAGGGCCTTAATATATGTGAAAGAACTGTTTTATTGGTTCCTGTTCCATTCATCATAAAGTGAACATCAGCAGACTCGTTATTAAGCAGCTTCTTAATAACTAATGCTGCTTTGTCACTATAAACATCTAATCCGTATCCTTCGTTATCATAAAGACAAACATCAGACAAAGCTTTCAGTATCCTTGGATGTCCTACCTGGCTGTAATCGTTCCTTAAATTTATCATGCGTTTCTCCATACATTAATCTATACTGTTGATTCTACAATAAAATCATCATCAATGAAAGTCATGTATGATATAATTTAGAAGCTAATACACAAAGAAAGGATACGTGCAGTATGAAAGATATAAACGTAGGCCTTATAGGCTATAAATTTATGGGAAAAGCACATTCAAATGCATTTGCTATGCTACCTATGTTTTTTGATACCCAAGATAGAATAGTAAGAAAGGTAATTTGCGGACGTGATCAGAATATGGTATCCAAAGCAGCAGTCAAATTTGGTTTTAGTGAATCTATGACCTCTTGGGAAGAACTGGTAAAACGTGATGATATTCATGTTATAGATATAACAGCACCTTCAAACTTTCACAAAGAACCTGCAATAGAAGCTGTTGAGAATAAGAAACATGTCTTTTGTGAAAAGCCATTAGCGCTTAATTACAAAGACGCCTTCATGATGTATAATGCTGCAAAAAAAGCAGAAGTAAAAAATCAGATAGGCTTCAACTACAGATTTGTACCTGCTATAGTTCTGGCAAGAAAAATGATTGAACAGAATAAGCTTGGAAGGATATATCATTTCAGAGGAGCTTTTTTGCAAGACTGGATTATGGATCCTGATTTTCCAAAAGTCTGGAGATTGGATAAATCAGTAGCGGGCTCAGGAGCATTAGGCGACTTAGGAGCCCATGTAATTGATTTAGCAAGATATCTTGTTGCTGATATTAACAGTGTATGTGCAATGGCAGAAACATTTATTAAAAAGAGACCAGCTGTTCAGGAAATGACTGGACTGTCAGCTTCAAAGAAAGACATTAACGCAAAAATGGAAAAAGTTGATGTAGATGATGCTGCAATCTTTATGATTAAATTCACAAACGGAGCATTAGGAACTATTGAAACAACAAGATTTGCCGGCGGTCATAAAAACGATATGTTCTTTGAAATAAATGGAGAAAAAGGAAGTATAAGGTTCTATTTTGAAAGAATGAATGAACTTCTTTACTACAATGCAGAGGATGAAGAAGGTTATATGGGATTCAGGCTTATTCAGGCTTCAGAAGGAATTCACCCGTATATGCAGTCATGGTGGCCTGCAGGTCATGTAATTGGTTATGAAAACACATTTGTACATGAATTCTATGAGTTCTTCCAAAGCATTTCTCTCGGGCATAATGCAAAACCTGATTTTTATGATGGAATGAAATGCTGCCAGGTACTTGATGCAGTTGAATTATCAATCAAGGAAAACTGCTGGGTTAGTGTAGATTCAATAAAATAGTTGATAAAGAGTGAAGTTATGAAATGTAAAAGATGCGGAAGTACTGATATACAGGCTATTCCCATTACATATGGAAAAATAAAAAGACGCGGTTGTCTTTCTACACTTTTTCATGTGTTTATGACCATTATTACTTTAGGGTTCTGGATTATTGTACCTCTAATTCAAGGCGGGTCAAAGGGCAAAGTGAAAACTAAAATCAGATTTGTATGTCTGAACTGCGGGAAAAAGCAATAATAAATACATATACAGTTAGTATC
>JAQVAJ010000195.1 GCA_028690885.1 Clostridia bacterium | reverse complement strand
ATCTTCAATCTAATCTTTTTCATTGTTACTCCTTTTGTTCTAATTATACCATTATTTACCATTTTTGTTCATTTAACATATTGCAAATATCTCCTATTTGTTTAAATATAAGCATAAAATGCTTTCCCAAACAAAAAAGTAACTATACTTATTTGACATACAGAGATTAACGCAGTAAAATCGCATATGTAAATTAATTTCAAATAGGAGGTTTTATGTGCGGTATAGTAGGTTATGTCGGAAATGAAAATGCAGCTCCAATTCTTATAGAATGCTTAAAAAAACTGGAATACAGAGGATATGATTCAGCAGGAATAGCTGTTATTGATAAAAATGAAATTAATATGGTAAAAGCAACTGGTAAAATTAAGAACCTTTGTGATAAGACTAATGATGGTTGTAGCCTTTCGGGCAATATCGGAATAGCTCACACCAGATGGGCTACTCACGGTGCTCCAAATGATATTAATGCTCATCCTCATGTCAGCAATAACAAGAAATTCGCAGTTGTGCATAATGGGATAATTGAAAATTATATGGATCTCAAGAAAGAACTTGTAGATAAAGGATATAAATTTAACAGCGAGACAGATACAGAAGTAGTAGTTCATCTTCTTGATATGTACTATGACAAAGATTTTAAAAAATCAGTAATGAAAACGGTTTCAAGACTGGAAGGCTCATATGCATTAGGTGTTATCTGCAAAGATTATCCTAATACGATTTATGCAGCAATGCTCAACAGCCCCTTGATTATCGGAGTCGGGGTGTCAGAAAACTATTTCGCTTCGGATGTTACAGCACTGGTTCAACACACTAAAAATGTTATATATATCGAGGAGGGAGAATTTGCTGAAATTACAAGAGAAAAAATAAATGTATTTGACTGCACAGGAGAGCCTGTAGCAAGAGAAATAACAAGAATAGTCTGGGACGTAGAAGCTGCGGAAAAAGGCGGATATGAGCATTTCATGCTTAAAGAGATAATGGAACAGCCCAGAGCCATAAAATCTGCTATAGAACCAAGAATTAAAAAAGGAAAAATAACACTTGATGACTCAGGCATGCCTGATGACATCATGAAAGACATAAATAGAATTGTAATTACTGCATGCGGATCAGCATACCATGCTGCTTGCACCGGCAAGTATATGATTGAGCAACTAGCAAGGATACCAGTAGAAGTTGACCTTGCATCAGAATTTCGATACAGAAATCCTATTATAAATAAATCAACACTTGTAATAGTCATATCACAATCAGGTGAAACAGCAGATACCATAGCAGCA
Source organism: Clostridia bacterium (assembly GCA_028690885.1). GTDB lineage: Bacteria > Bacillota > Clostridia > DUPQ01 > DUPQ01 > DUPQ01. The sequence continues at coordinate 2,924 of JAQVAJ010000195.1, read as the reverse complement.
CTGAAAGAGGCAAAGCAATTGGGAGCACCTGTATTGGCAATAGTAAATGTTGTAGGTTCAGCAATATCAAAACTTGCTGATTATGTTATTTATACATGGGCTGGACCGGAAATAGCTGTAGCTACAACAAAAGGTTATACTACACAGGTTACTGTCTTATGTCTTTTATCAGTATTTCTTGCTCAAAAAGTAGGCAGTATCGATAAAAAGACTGCATCTTCTCTCACTGAAGATATTCAACAGATTCCCAAATTGGCCCAAAGAGCAATTGACCTTAATCCTCAAATACCATATCTGGCTAGAAAATACCACAATGAAAGATCCATGTTTTTTATTGGCAGAAATACGGATTATGCAGTTTGTCTTGAAGGTTCCTTGAAACTTAAGGAAATATCATATATTCATTCAGAAGCATATGCTGCAGGCGAGCTAAAACATGGAACAATAGCTCTTATTGATAATGACAGACTCGTAGTTGCATTGGCATGCAATGAACGCCTATTAGACAAATTAGTGAGCAATATCAGAGAAGTCAAAGCTCGTGGTGCAAAAGTTTTAGGAATTATCACTGAACGCAGTACGAAAATAATACCAGAATCTGATGACATAATATATATTCCTGAAGGAAATACTCTATTCAATGCAGTTGCACAGGTTATTCCTTTACAGTTATTCGCTTACTATGTCGCTTTAGAAAATGACTGTGATATTGATAAACCAAAAAATCTTGCAAAATCAGTGACTGTAGAATAAGAATAAACATAGTTTAGTCTAAATAAAAAACTACAAAAAAAATCCGCATTTAAGCGGATTTTAATTTGTTTTTTATCAACTATCTTTTAGCTTTTGGCTTACCAAGTATCTCACTTAAAATAATGCCTTTGACTAATACTTCACTATCATCTAGCAAATCACTTATTAAGTCATAATCATCCTTCTCTTCAAGTTTTTTCTCAACAATTGAAGGTTTGAATTCTTCTATGACTTTAGACATATCATCATCTTTTTTTAAATACCTGCTCATTACTTAATCTCTTTCTTGTCGTTTTGAGTTTTTGATGATTTGCCAGTTTCAGATATGGATTCGCGCATTTGGGTATCTGCTATTACATTCTTCATGTTATAGTAATCTAATACTCCAAGATTCCCTTCTTCTAAAGCTTTTGCCATTGCTCTTGGTACCATAGCTTCTGCTTCTACTACCTTTGCTCTCATCTCCTGAACATTAGCTTTCATTTCCTGCTCTCTGGCAACAGCCATAACTCTTCTTTCTTCTGCCTTAGCCTGAGCAATCTTCTTATCTGCTTCTGCCTGATCGGTCTGCAACTGAGCACCTATGTTTCTACCGACATCCACATCAGCTATATCAATTGAAAGTATCTCAAAAGCAGTTCCTGCGTCTAACCCTTTTTTAAGTACTGTTTTGGATATAAGATCAGGATTTTCCAAAACCTCTTTATATGATTCTGCAGAACCTACTGATGTAACAATGCCTTCACCTACTCTTGCTATAATTGTTGATTCACCTGCACCACCTATAAGTCTTGCTATATTAGCACGAACTGTAATCTTGCTTTTGGCTTTTACTTCAATGCCGTCTTTTGCAACTGCAGCGATTATAGGTGTTTCAATAACCTTCGGGTTAACACTCATTTTTACAGCTTCCAAAACATCTCTTCCAGCAAGGTCGATTGCTGCTGCTGTCTCAAATGTAAGGTCGATACGCGCCTTTTGAGCTGCAATCAGAGCGTCTGCTACTTTGTTAACATTACCTCCTGCAAGATAATGTGTTTCTAACTGGTTTATCGTAACATTTAAACCGGCCTTTGTTGATTTTATAAGAGGATTGACTATCTTTGCAGGTTCAACTCTCCTAAACTTCATTCCGATAAGGCTCATTAAGCCTACTTTTACTCCTGCAGCTATTGCTGATATCCACAACCCTATTGGAACAAGGCTGAGAAGTATAGCAAAAAATGCTATTACTGCAGCTATGATAACTAGAACTAATACAATTGGATCCATTATTTACTCTCCTTTATTTTCTTTTACAACAATTCTTGCACCTTCAACTTTTTCGATGATGATGTCTTTATCTTTCTCTATAAACTCCCCTTTAGTAACAACATCAAGAGTGTTACCTTCAAACTCACCTTTTCCTGCTGGTCTTAGAATGGTTATTGATTTTCCTTTCAATCCTACTGAAGCGCTCCAGTCCTGAATTCCGAAATATCCTTCTTTATCAGAAAAAGTATCTCTGTTAATAAGCTTTTTGGATAACTTACCTTTGGTAGCTAATCTTATAGCTATAATCAACAGAACAACTGCGATAATAAGAATAATAAGGAACATAACCAACCCTTCGACAAATGTCGTGGCAGTCAGGATGATAGACAGTAGAAGAAGCACTATCCCAAGCACTCCGAATAAACCAAAACTCGGTACAAATGCTTCGATTATTAAAAATATCAAACCAATAACAAGTAATACTGCTTGCAGAACGTTAATGTTCTCAACAAAACTAAAAATACCTGGCATCTTTTATTCTCCTTCCAAGCAATATTATATCATATTTTTTATAGAAAAAAATACTATCTTTCAAGCACCCTTAAATTAGTGCCATCAAGATTCATTATATTAATGTAAGTATAATAAATGGCAGTCTGAGGATCCATTAAATAATCCATCATCATAAGTTTGCCGTCTACTATATTCATGTACATACCATATGATGAACTTGAAAATATTACTTTTTCATCAGATCCATCCATTTTCATGCTAATAGCGTCATAGTCCCATGAATATGTTGAATAATTGAACTCAGGATTATATTCGACAAAATATATCCTTTCATTATATGAGTTAACAGTCAAAATACTTTTCCCTGATGAAGATCTTACAAGTTTCTTATTACCACCATCAAG
>JAQVAJ010000194.1 GCA_028690885.1 Clostridia bacterium | reverse complement strand
ATTAATAGTGTTATAAAAACAATTGAGAAAACAGGATATTTAATTGACAATATTGAAGTTCATCCTGCAAAAAGCGGGACATATGGAAATATAGGGCTTAGCATAGTTGTTGGAATTCCTAAGGATTCAAAAGATGAAGAAGTAATTGATAGCATAGCAAATGTGGAAAATGTTGTTCTTGTTGTCAGATGTGATTAAATGACAGATAAAAAGAAGATAAACAAAATACCTGTTTTCAAAGTAGAAGACAATCCAGATGGATATCTTATGTTTTACATAAAAAAATATGCTCCGGAAGAAGGAACTTTGTATCTTCATGCGCATGAGTGTATACAGATAAATTATGTTTATAGCGGGAAAGCCATACATATTATACATGATAAAAGATTTGAGCTTGTAAAAGGAGATATTTTTGTAATTCCTCCAAATGTTCCTCATCAGATTGAACCTGTCATAGGAACTGATGCAAAGATAGTTGAGTTTGAGTTTGATCCGAAGTTTATAAATGAATTTTTTAAAGATCTAGACAAAGGAGAAGCTTTCTGGGATTTCGCATATATAGAGCCTTTTTTAGTTGAAGAAGATTTGGTTAAACCCAGACTAAACCTGGTTGGGAGTATACAAACCGATTCAGAGAACATCTTTAATGAGGCTTTAAAGGAATATGAAAAAAGAGAACCAGGATTTGATTTAATTATACGTTCTCTGCTTCTTAAACTACTAGTCCTGGTAGGCAGAGAATTTACTAAAAATATAAGTAAAAGTAAAAATGCTCAAATATTTGAAAGACATAAGGATGCAATAAAAGGAGCAATTAGATATATTGAAGAAAATTATACTCAGGATCTTAATATAGACTCTGTTGCAAAAATGTTTCTTCTATCACCCTCTTTTTTCGGGTATCTTTTTAAGAACCTTACTTCAAAAACATTCAAAGAATATATAACAGGATTAAGAATTGCAAAAGCTTCAGAGATGCTTAAGAATACTGATGAAAAGATTATAACTATTTGTTATGAATCAGGTTTTAATAATATAAACCATTTCAATAGGACTTTTAAACAGGTTGTAGGGCTGACTCCTGGACAATATAGAAAAAACAATTGAATGAAAAGAGTCAATAAATAAGTGGAAAATGCAAAGTAAAAATATACTTGTAAGATATAATATAAAATAGAACATATATAAATAGGAGGGTCGTTATAATGAGCGAACTTGCAATATTTGGCGGAAAACCAGCAGTTGATGAAAAGATAATTCCTGAATCACTATTTAAGTGGCCTATAGTCACTAAAGAAGATGAGGAAGCAGTGCTTGAGGTATTAAGAAGAGGAGCTATGAGTGGTCTTGATGTTACTGAGAAATTTGAGAAAGAATTTGCTCAATGGCAGAAAAGAAAATATGCAATTGGTTACTGCAATGGAACAATGGCTCTTCAGGCAGCTATGTATGCATGCAAGATGGGAGCAGGAGATGAGATCATCTGTCCTAGTAAAACATACTGGGCATCATGTTTACAAGCTTTTAACCTCAATTCCACAGTAGTTTTCGCAGATATTCATCCTACTTCTTTATGTATTGATCCTAATGATATTGAAAGGTGTATAGGGCCAAGAACAAAAGCGATAATGGTTGTGCATTACCTTGGACATCCTGCAGATATGGACCCTATTATGGAAATTGCTAAAAAACATAATATTTTAGTTATTGAGGACGTATCTCATGCTCAGGGTGGTATGTATAAAGGCAGAATGTTAGGAACTTTCGGTCATATTGCAGCAATGTCCATAATGAGCGGAAAGTCTCTAGCGGCTGGTGAAATGGGTATGCTTGCCACTGATGACAAGGAAATGTATGACAGAGCTATGGCATACTGTCATTACGAACGGAATAATTCAAAGTATATAACAACAGAATATCTGCAAAAATACGCATCTATGCCATTGGGAGGAGTCAAAGGAAGAGTAAACCAATTGTCTTCAGCAATGGCAAGAGTACAGCTTAAGTATTATGAAGAAAGAACAGCAGAAATTAGAAAAGCAATGAAGTACTTTTGGAGTCTTTTAGAAGGAGTTCCGGGACTAAGAGCTCATATGGTTGACGAGTCAGATGGGTCTAACATGGCAGGATGGTATGCGCCTCATGGCCTTTATTGCCCAGAAGAACTGGAAGGTCTTTCTGTAGAACGTTTTTGCGATGCAGTCAGAAAAGAAGGATTTGGAGCATCACCAGGTGCAAACAAAGCGTTACATATGCATAACATATTTAAGGATTATAACGGGTTAAATTTTGAAAAACCAGCAAGAATAGCTTTTACAGACAGGGATGTCAGAGAACTTGATAAAGAACTTATGGTATCAGAACAGGTTCAGGTATATTCAATACCATGGTTTAAACATTACATGCCCGAGTACATTGAAATGTATGCAAATGCGTTCAAGAAAGTAGCGCTAAATTACAAAGAATTACTTGCTGGAGATGAAAAGAGAGGAACTGAAAGTGGTAGATGGTTCTTCTATAGTGATAAAAAGGAAGAAAAATGAGTAATGAAGTTATAAGGTATGGAATAATCGGATGTGGGGGTATTGCAAATACTCATGCAGAAGCTTTACAGCAGATAAAAGGAGCGCAACTAGTAGGAGTAAGTGGATGTTCAGCTGAGGAACCTGTAAGCTTTGCTAAGAAATTTGGTATTAAAAGTTTTGACAGTACTGATCTACTTTTACAAAGCAAGAAAATAGATGCTGTCACTATCTGTACCCCAAGCGGATATCATGCCTCGATAGCTATTAGTGCTGCTGAGCATAAAAAGCATGCAGTAGTGGAAAAACCATTATCTCTTACAGCAGAAAGCGCAAAGAGAGTAGTTGAGGCATTTAAAAATAATAAGGTAAAAGGCAGTGTTATATCTCAGCTGAGATTTTCTGAAGAAATAAGAAAAGCAAAACAGATTATATCATCAGGCAGACTGGGAAAAATCATTATGACCAATCTGAATATGAAATATTATCGCTCGCAGGAATATTATGATTCAGGAAAATGGAGAGGTACATGGGCGCTTGATGGAGGCGGAGCTATGATGAATCAAGGCATCCATGGTATTGACATGTTATTATTCTTGATTGGGGAAACTAAAAATATATATGGTTATATCCGTACTCTTACGCATAAAATAGAGGTTGAAGATAATGCTGTAGCAGTGATTGAATTCAAGGATGGATCATTAGGCACTATTACAGCATCTACTTCAATGAATCCTGCCCAGAATAAAACAATTGAAATTAATGGAACAAAAGGTACAATACTGATTGAAGAAGACAGAATATGCAGGCTTTATATTGAAAATGAGGAAGATTACACAGCAGATGATATTACGATGGGTGATTCTCCTGCAAGCCATATAATTAAGGCAACAGGACATATAAAGCAACTGACAGACTTCACACAAGCTCTTTTAGAAGGAAGAGAACCTTATGTTTCACTAGAAGATGGTATGAGAGCGGTAGATTTGATTACCTCGGTATATTCTTCTTCAAAGACAAATGAAATATTTAATAAATAACTAGTCTTAACTTAAATGAAGAGAAGCAGAAATGCTTCTTTTCTGATATAAATGATACTTTGTACTAATTGTGATTTAATTTATTAATTTTAATGTAATAATTAGCATATTTTGTACAGCAATTTACAATTACTTAATTTTGTGGTATAAGCATATATGAATTATTTCAATTACTTTATAAAAGGGGAATACAATGCTTGAAATTTCGAATGTAACAAAAAAATATGGTAAAACAGTTGCAAATGATAATATATCATTTCATGTTAATGATGGACAGATTGCTGTTCTTCTTGGTCCTAATGGAGCAGGTAAAACAACAATCATTAAATGTATATCCGGCTTGTTACGATTTAAAGGTGATATTAAAATAGACGGTTATGATAATAAATCTATAGACGCAAAAAAGCTTTTGGGATATATCCCTGAGATGCCTGCAGTTTATGATCTTCTGACAGTTGAAGAGCATCTAGAGTTTATTGCTCGTGCATATAAAACCAGAGATGATGAATACGAAAAGGAACTTTTGGAAAGATTTGAATTATGGGATAAAAAAGGAAAACTAGGAAAAGAGTTATCTAAAGGGATGCAGCAGAAGTTATCTATATGCTGTGCACTTGTCCATAAACCGAAAGTAATTATATTTGATGAACCTC
>JAQVAJ010000193.1 GCA_028690885.1 Clostridia bacterium | reverse complement strand
AGGTTTATACGGAATATTTAGGAATAAAGATACCATCTTTAACACTGCCTATAATGCCTGGACGAAATATGCCGATATTAATGGAAGTAGCAGCAATGGATTTCAGACAGAAAAAAATGGGATATAATGCTGCAAAAGAAATGTATGAAAGGGTTAACAAGAAATTTGGAAGCACTCCTTAAAAAATACGATTTCATCAGATACAATGAGCCTATGAGTAATTACACCGCCTATAAAACAGGCGGTTCTGCAGATATTGTTGCACATGTGGAAAATACAGGCCAGCTCATATCTCTTTTAAAGGACTTAAGAAGTTTAAACATACCTGCATACATATTTGGCAATTGTACTAATATCCTTGTTACTGATAAAGGAATCAGAGGTGCTGTCATATTAACCCAGAAACTTAATGATATTAAGGCTGAAGATAATATTGTTACATGTCGATCAGGTATATCCATGGCAAAACTTGCAGGTTTTGCTTATGAGAATTCATTAACCGGTGCTGAAGCTATATCAGGTATACCAGGTTCTGTAGGCGGAGCTGTATATATGAATGCCGGTTCTTACGGTACACAGATGGAAGACATAGTCATTTCATCAACTTATCTGGATGAGGATTTGAATATTCATACTCTGTCCCTTAAAGAACATGAATTCGGTTGCAGAAGAAGTTTTTATACTGACAAGCCTTTTATAATTCTTGAAGCAAAGTTCAGTTTTAATAAAGGGGATAAAGAAAGTATAAAAAAAGATATGATTGAATATGCAAGAAGAAGAAAATCCAGCCAGCCTTTGGAGTATGCGTCTTGTGGAAGCGTATTTAAAAGGCCATTAGGTCATTTTGCAGGCAAACTTATTGAAGATGCAGGATTAAAAGGATATACAGTTAATGGGGCATCTGTATCAACAAAGCATGCCGGCTTCATAATAAACACCGGTAATGCAACATCAAAAGATATTTTAACTGTTATGGACACCGTAAAAACGGTTGTGTATAATAAATATGGAGTAGACCTCGAACCGGAGGTCAGAATCATCGGAGAAGAATAATGGATTTGTTTATAATCACAGGAATGAGCGGAGCCGGCAAGTCTTATGCATTGAAAACAATGGAAGATTTAGGGTTCTATTGTATTGATAATATTCCGCCTTCTTTTATTCCTCAATTTGTGAAAATGGTAGCAGATAACAAGAAAATAGAAAAGGTAGCTCTGGTTGCTGATATAAGAGGAGCTGAACCTTTGGAAAATATTTTATCTGCTTTAAACACTCTTGATGAACAGGGTTATGTATATAAACTAATATATCTTGTTGCTTCTGATGTTATGCTATTAAAAAGATACAGAGAGACCAGAAGACATCATCCGATGGAAAATGATTCTTTAAATACTCAGCAGGCCATACAGATGGAAAGAGAAGAATTCGGAGAGATAAGTCAAAGAGCTGACCATGTTATTGATACCAGCCAGCTGTTAACAAAAGAGTTCAAGCAGGAGCTTGCAGAAATAGTATTAGGCGGACCACTAAAAGAAACTCTCATAATAACTTTAGTGTCATATGGCGTGAAGTATGGCAATCCGGTTGACTGTGATTTGATATTTGATCTTCGTTTTACTCCAAATCCATACTATATTGATGAAATGAAGGAAATGACGGGAAAGGAAAAGCCTGTTATTGAATATGTGCTTGGACAGAAAGCTACGCAGGATTTTTTGAAAATGCTTACAGAAATGATAGAATTTCTGATACCTTTGTATATAAAAGAAGGAAAGACTTCCCTGGTAATCGGGTTAGGGTGTACCGGAGGACGACATCGTTCTGTTGTGATAGCTGATGAATTTGCAAAAAGGCTTGAAAAGAATAAACACAGGGTTACAATACAGCACAGAGATATTGAAAAGGATGCTATTGTTAAAGAATATGGCAAAAGGTAATGTCTTACACTACTATTGTAAAAAAGGAATTATCATATAAGGATGTAACCAAAAACTGCTGTGAGAAAGCATTACTCAGCGCTATTGTTCGTCTTGAAGGCCGTTTCATAAAAGAAAGAAATGGATATTATTCATTAAATATAAATACACAGGATAATACTGAAGCAAGGTGGTTCATATTTGCTATGAACAGGATTTATTCTCTTCATTCTGATATACATATGAAGAAGAACAAGCTTAATGATAATACGATTTTCTGTGTTAAGACTGAAGCGACATATGCAGCTTCTGTTGCCTATTCCGATTTAGGTCTAATGGAAGTGGATGAACAAAATAATGGAATATTCTCTGATATTGCGGAATTAACTGAATCAACGTGTTGCAGATACTCCTATTATGAAGGAGCTTTTCTATCTTCTGGAACAATCAAAGATCCCGAAAAAGGATATTATCTTGAGATAGCATCCAAAAACAGTTATGAGATTGAAAGGCTGTATAATATGCTAATAAAAGAATCTTTAGTTAATGCTAAAAAATCAAAAAGACGTAAAATGCAATATGTTTATTTTAATAATTCTGAAGATATTTCAACCTTTTTGAACATGATAGGTGCACACAATGCTCTTTATGATTATGAGAATAAAAGAATTGTTAAAAGCTTAAGGAATGATACAAACAGAATGCTGAATTGTGATGAATATAATTCAGATAAATCGGTTGAGACTAAGATAAGGCAGATAAATGCTATAAAGTACATTCAAAAAAACAAGAAATTTGATGTTTTGAATGGTAAGCTGAAAGAAGCAGCGATGCTACGGCTGAATGAGGATCTGACTGAATACAATGAGATAGCAGAGCATATGAGTGTGAAAGTGTCAAAGTCTACAGTTCAAAAAAGGCTGGCAAAGATTGAGCAAATAGCAAGACAGCTCGGTTATGAATCTAAAGAGTGATAAATTGAGATAATAGTTACGATATTAAGATGGAATTCTCGGTTATTCAATTGCAGATGTAGTTCATAATCACGAGAGATAAAAAACACTAAAAAAGAAAAATAAGGAAGGTCTTAAAAACAGGATATTATTACTGTATAATTAATACCATGACAAACGATATATTAACAAGTGAATGGCAGGAACTGGAGAAACAATGCGCAGAATGTAAAAGATGCTCATTGTGGGAGAATAGGAAGAATGTTGTAATAGGCAGAGGCAGTAAGACAGCTGACCTTATGCTTGTAGGCGAAGCTCCCGGAGAAGAAGAGGATAAGCAGGGAAGAGCATTTGTAGGCAAAGCGGGACAACTGCTTTCTATGGCATTGTCATCTTTGTCTATTGAAGAAAAGGATTACTATATCTGTAATGTGATTAAATGCAGACCTCAGAATAACAGGACTCCATATGAAGAGGAAATAGAAAGCTGTATGCCTTATCTTGATAGACAGATTGATCTTGTAAAACCTAAAATAATAATTCTTCTTGGCAATACAGCGGCTTCCAGCCTTATTCGTAAGAATATAAGGATAACCCAGCAAAGAGGAACATGGGATGTGTATAAAGGTATACCGGTTATAATGACATATCATCCTGCCGCTCTGTTAAGGGATGAATCTAAAAAGATAGATATGTGGAGAGATATTAAAAGTGCTTGGAAAAGACTTAAAGGATAAACTTGACCTAATATACAAAGAATACACAGAAGTATTATCAAAAACAGATAGTCAGTATAACTTTCAGTTTGTTTTTTCTGATGGTCAGATGAATAAAGGTGTAATGCTTATAGGGGAAGCTCCAGGAAAAGACGAAGTTATTCAAAGAAAACCTTTTGTAGGGCTAGCGGGAGGAAAACTTAAGCTGTTTATGAACTCTTTAGGTTTGAACAGAGAGGATTTATTTGTCACTAATGTAATTAAGTATCGTCTATACAGCATAAATGCTAAGACAGGAAGAATGAAGAACAGGCCTGCTAAAAAACAGGAAATCTTATTAAGCCAGCCATACCTAATAAATGAGATTAACACAATAAAACCAAGAATAATATTAACTCTTGGCAATGTTCCTTTGTATGCTCTTACAAATGATTCAGATTTAACTATTGGAAAAGTACATGGAAAAAAGATTAATTTTAAGGACACCCGGCTGAATCATGAATGTATTCTAATACCTATGTATCATCCTGCAAGCTTAATCTACAACAAGAGTCTGGAAAGCATTTTTGAAGAGGATTTACTGACTGTCAAGTCTCTTATATGAGACATTTTGACAGAATTTCTTCAATAGCTTTTGAATA
>JAQVAJ010000192.1 GCA_028690885.1 Clostridia bacterium | reverse complement strand
CATTTACCACTAACTGCAGACTGTCTTTTACCATCCTGATTAATAGTATTATGGCCCAATGTGCTTCTGTAATACCTCAAGTGATCAAGATAATAATTACCTGTACCGTAATCTGTAAACCATCTTTTACCATGCAAAAAGCATGTAATATTAAGTCTGTCAGGATGCCCATGTCCTCCGCCATAATGGCCATAGTCAAGATTCAGATAGGAATTTTTTCTTCTTAAGACAGCAAGACCCGTACCTGTCATGTTTATTGAATCTGTTACTGGAAGTCCTTTATCAGAATGAGTTTCTGGCTCAATTGATAAAAATCCTCTCCAGTCGAGTTCCTCTCTTGTGCCATATGCTGGTTTCATAATATCCATAATTCCTGCAGCACTTGATAAGGGCATGCTTTTATCAGGTTTCATATCATATGTAAAATTTAGAAAATCTGCTAGAGATTTATCTTTGTAAACTCCATATGCGAGTTCATATAACCCACAGTACCATCTGTTAACTATTGAGTTCGCATATGGCGAGTCTTTTCTTGAGGGGAATGTTCCGTCAGGATGCAGTGACTTTAAAGGTCCATAAAACATATCTTTCAATGACCTTTTATTGAATGATTTATTAAACATGTCAATACCATTATACATACACATTGTAGCAATATTTACCATTGCTGGTACTGTTGCAAAATGATAATTATCCCCCTCGTACCACAAACCATCTTCAAGGATGGAATGCCCTATGTGTGCTGCAAAACCATGTTTTCCGTATAAAGAATAATTTAAAAGATCATCGTCATTAGTTAAAAAGGCTGCGGCACACATCCCTGAATTATTGAATGCCTGTCGGTTATTCCACGATTCATCATAGTCTTTTATAACTTCAGCTGACTCTTTAAATAAGTTCAGACATTTTTTTCTGAATTCATCAGAAAAAACAGTTGAATCATTTACCATATCATAACCTGCGCATATGTAGCACAACCATATCGATTCCATGAAAGTTGATTGGAATATTTTTGTAGTACCTATCTCATTATCTTCATTTGGATAATGAGGATAGTATAAAATATACTTTTCAAGAATTTCTTTTATTGCATTTGCGTATTTATTATCACTTGTTACTATATAGCTTATGCCTAGATAAACCGACATCTGGGAAAGCCATGCATGATAGAAGCTGATCCAGGCTTTTCTATATGGCTCATCTTTGAAATTGACTTTGCATACAGGGCAGATATAGTTATCTTTGTCATATGGGTCAAATACTAAGGAAACATTATGAGCTCTGCATGCATCATTAAACACATATCCTTTCTGATCTGGAACAGAAAACCCCTTTTCTATCATCTCATCACACATCTTCTGAATCCTTGTGAAGGATTTTTTATACCATGGATATTTTTCTAAATATTCTCTAATCTTACTTATTCTTACTTCATTTACAAACAGATGCGGTTTTGCCATAACTTATGACCTTCTTTCTTATTCTGACTGCTTTTATTATATCATTATACATTGGATTTATTATGGATATGTGGTATATTTTTAGCATAAAGGATGTGTTTGCTAATGAAGAAATTTAGGCCTGATGCATTAATATTTGTAGTCTTTATTACTTTATTCGGAATAATGAATCTTCTAAATCCGGATAAACCTACAATATCTTTGCAGGAAAACAGAAAGCTTACTGAAAAACCCATATTTACAGTTGAGTCATTGTTCAATAAGAGTTATTTTACAAATTGGAATAATTACTATTCTGATACCATATTATATAGAGAAAGTCTGATACAGCTCAATGTAAACGCAAAAAAGAATTTCGGTCTTGGAAAAGACCAGATATCCATAGTAGTGGTTGGAAACCAGCCTGCTCCTACAAAAAGCCCAAAACCTACATCTACTCCGACACCTGTTGAATCAGCTGTACCTACTGATATAAATTCACCTGTTCCTACGGATAATATACCAGAAGATACAAATACTTCTTCACCTTCGCCTGTTCCAACAGGTACTAATGAACCGATTGAGGAAGAACCGACCGGTTATGGTGAAGCCACAGGGATGTATATAACTGTAGGTGATGAAACATTCAAACTGGACAGTTACAGTGAAGAGGCTTATGACAACTATGCCAATTACATAAATAAAATTAAACAGCTTGCAGGTGGAGATATTGAAGTATACAGCATGTTAGCTCCTTCACGTTCAACATACCTTGCTCTGACAAAATATGATTTTTTAAGTTCACGCGCTGCAAATGTTGAGCAAATCAACAGTAAGATTGATTCCTCTGTAAAGAATGTGAATGTTTTAAAAACAATTGTAGAGCATGTTGATGAATACATCTATTATCGCACAGATCACCACTGGACTCATCTTGGTGCATATTACGGTTATACTGAACTGATGAAGACCATGGGTCTTGAAAAAGAAATAGTACCTCTTGAAGAATATGACGAGAAACTTGTAGTAGAAGGATATCTTGGATTTTATAACAAACCATATCTTACTCAAGCTGATTATGACAATCCTGATACCATAATCGCATATTACCCAACAGTTGACTATACATACACATACCATTCAGCACAATACGGAACAGTAGAAAAAAGGCTTATAAACAAAGAAAGAGCTACACCTGAAAAGGATTACTATCTTCTGTTTTCTGATGGCGGATTTGGAACATATAGTGTTATTACTACCTCAGCAGATACAGATAAGTCATGTATGGTTATAAAGGATTCGTTTGGTGACAGTTTAATATCTTTCCTTCTTCCTCACTATAAAACAATATATGTATTAGATTCAAGAACATACAACAAGGAGTATTGCGACAATCTCAATATAGTGGATTTTGCCAAATCAAAAGAAGTTGACGATATCATCGTAAATTACTGGATTACCAATATTACATATCTTGATGATTTTATGGCTAAGGCTTATTCAACACTTGATTAATATTACTTAAATAAGGGTTTTGGCAAAGGTATGAGAACTCTTGTCTGTTTAACATATTCATCAAAATCTGTTTTATACCCGGCAAGCCTCTTTTCTGCCATTGGTATTGATATGAACACAAACATCAATGTATTGGCTAATGGTCCTGCTAAAAGATAAAACATATCAGGAACAGAAGACATCATCATTATGAATATACCCCACCACATCAAAATCTCTCCAAAATAATTGGGATGTCTGCAGTACTTCCATAAACCTTGTCTCATTAAAGCACATCTGTCGCTATTGTTTTTTCGAAATTCATGCATCTCATAATCTGATATCCCCTGCAATAAGACAGCAAAGAAACACACCGCAAATCCTGCTAATGTTAAAATATTAAATGAATCACTCTGTATTATTGCAATTGCAGGAAGCATACATAAGTAAACAATTATAGTTGGAAATACATGAATCCCAAAAAAATTAACCAGAGGAAATAGCCCTTTTGATCTTTCTTTCAGCATATCATAACGCCAGTCCTGTATATTAAGGTTTTTAAATGTCTTAACCCAGTTATACGTAAGCCTTACTCCCCATGTTGTTACTGCAGTAAGCATAAATATCGTTCCTAAACCCGTATTTGCATATTCCATTGCTAATAAAGGCAAAATCACTATTGGTGCTACAGACCAATATGGGTCATATACTGTAGAATTTTTCAAAAGAAGACTGAATAAATAAACAGTAATAGTTGCAGCCATATCAGCTGTCAGAACTTTAATATATACTGAACCTGGAGTAAGCCTGTAAACCCATATTCCAAAAATACATGCGATAACATATATTAATGCTATAATTGCAAACCCAATAAGCCTGTTTTCTTTTATCTTCATGCTCAAATCCCCCTGCGCATGATTATATCATATATGCAAAATTTCCAAAATACTAATTAGTTTTTTGATTAGAAATATAAATTAATTAAAAGAATATAAATTAGTTAATTAAATATAAATTAATTAATAAAAATATAAATTACTATTTGAACTTATCTACCCAGAGAAATTTATTTATTGCTGTAATCCTTTTAATAACTTATCTCTTTCTAAATAATCCGGCATATATTTCGCTACTAAAGAATAAAATGATTTTCCATGATTTCTGTGTTTAAGATGGCACAATTCATGTACAACCACATAATCAATTGCTTTATCAGGATAAAGCATCAGTCTGTATGAATAACATATACCGTTATCAGCAGTACAGCTTCCAAAACGTTTTTTTGCTGATGTTATTTTTACATGCTTCGG
>JAQVAJ010000191.1 GCA_028690885.1 Clostridia bacterium | reverse complement strand
TAGGTAATGACTACATACAGCTTCAAAATGGATACTTTTCATATTCTTCAGGTTCCGATTATATAACAGCTGGTCCTGCGTTTAACGGTTCATCTATTTACAGCGAGACCTTAAGAGGTAGCAATCCTCCTATTGATAACACATTTACTGTATATTTTACAGACATGACACCTACTACTAGAACAATATCCATAAGAGGAGGCAAAGCATGAAAGAACTTATTAAAGAACGTATCCATCGTTCAGACGATATAATCGAAAATCTTATAGAAGGGCAGTGCCTTGATAAAAACTCATTCTATTATGGAGCAGTCATTGATCACACCACAGGTTATGCAGAACCTTCACGGGGAATATCAATAGCCGGATATTTCATATTGAAATACTGCCTTCCTGATTCAAAGTTTTATAATTATGATCTTTTTCTGGAAAGAGCAATCATAGCAATAAAGTATTCATTAAAGAGACTTCATGCTGATAATACTTTTGATCTTACATGCACTAATCCACATGATCCTACAAGCATTGCTTTCTCAGTAAGAATAGTAGCTCCTGCATTAAGACTTTTAAAAAGACATATGGAAAAGAAAGACGATGTTAAAAAGATTGAAATTGACGTTCATAATGCCTTGGTTGATTTTCTGACTAAATCAGTTGACGGAATGGTGGGAAACGGGTTTCACACACCAAATCATCGCTGGGTGGTAGCAAGCGCGCTTGCTCTTGATATGAATATCCTTGGAATGCCTGAACTTATGGATGAAATAAACAAATACCTTGATGAAGGTATCGATTGTGATGAGTGCGGTGAATATGCTGAAAGATCCATATCTATATATAATCTTACAAATAATGAGTCTCTTATAATCTTAGCTCATGAACTTAACAGACCTGACTTATTAGAGCATGTTAAACGAAACCTTTATATGACTACAAAATATTTTGAACCGGATGGAACATTGTTTACATTAAATTCAACAAGACAGGACTTTGGCACAAAAACATATCCATTTGCTCTGTTCGAAAGTTATATGGTAATGGCTCATTTAGATAATAACTCAGATTTCGCATATATGGCTAAACATATATTCGATATGTCCAGTAACAACCCATATGATATTAGCGATCAAGGATACTATTCCTTTGCAGGAAGATTCGTTCAGCACATGGAATATACTGATCATTATTCTGGAAACGTTGAAATCAAGCCCTTTGACTTTACTCATTATGACAGTTTCTTTCCTAATTCAGATATAGCAAGGATAAGAGATGACGACACTTCAATGACCATACTGGCTAAGAATGTAATGACCATGAAATATCAGTATAAGTTTTTAAGCATTCATATGATGTGTATGGCTGATGGATATGTAGAATGTGAAAAAATTGAAAAAACTGATAAAGGCTATCGTCTTGTAAGTCATGACAAGAAGACAGATATAACCTTGGATTTTGAGTTTAAAAAAGACGGAGCTGAAATAAAGGTTGATGCTAAAAGCAACCAGCCTTATCCTTGTACCATAGCTTTGATGTTTGACAAAGAAGGATGGCTCAGTTCTGATGATTATTCGCTTCAGGCAAGAATGGGTAATAACATATTTATCAAAAACAAAAAGTTCAAATACTCCCATTCTGTAAAGTTTTATCCTTATTCATTATTTATAGAAACTGATTTTGAAGATGAAGGTTTTGCAGATTTAGCAATAAGCAAAGTAATGCCTACAGATAAAAACGCTTTTACGGTATTATTTTCCGCAGAAGCGCCTTTTAATAAAACTATAGTTATAAAGAAGAGTTAATCTATTCCCAGTATTTATCTATAAGTTCCCTTAAGAGCCTGACGGCTCTTTTTGCTTTAGCTGGATTACCGCTTAGGGTATAAACATCCCTGAATATTATCTCAAGATTACAGCCTTTTGCTGCTTTTAGTGTATTAAGCATGTACTTACTATATTCATCATCATCAAAATCATACCCCACACCAAGAAAATGAGGAGAAGGTTTTCTTGAATAAATAATATTAGTGCCTCTGAGTCTCTCACCCATAAACTGTTCATCACACCATGGTGATATTGATACTTTTCTCATGTTAGAAAGATTCTTTAAGCATACATCCCATATTGGATGAACAGCTTCGCAGCAGCCATAATAAACCATACCATATTCTTTAGCAATTCTTTCTATATACGGATAAACGAATTCTTCATACATGGAAGGTGATATGCCTGTGGATTCCTGAGAGTTGACATTAACCCACATATCCTTAAGCCTTACTTTCCCGTCTTCAGGCATTTTCAATTCATGAGTAAAGCCTCTGCTTCCCGCTCCTGCATAATAGTTACCGTTATTCATGGTTAGAAGACCATTTTCTTCAAGCCAGTGCTGATATGAAAGCATATTACTAGTAATGTAGTCCATAAGCTTATGAGACATTTCAGGAGTCTCAATCATGGCTATCATCCATCTTTCCATACTCATCAGCTGTACGGCCTTTAGAGAAATCATATTTCCCCATCTGTGGAATCCGCTTTCCATCTCGACTTTTAAAATATCTCCTAATATATCCCTAGCAGCTTCAATTCTGTTAAAAGAGTTTTCTTTGTTTACAGTGTATGTAAAAGGTTTCAACATTCCAAAATCAGTTTCTAAATCTTTGATGGGGTACTGATATTCAAATCCTATCTCTCTTCCAAAAGAGTCCTTTGATTTTACAACAGGTATATCAAATCCAAACTCCTTATATTCAATATCCCATCCGAATGTTAAAAAATCCGGACAAACTTCATCATCATCTAAAAGTTCATGAACCTGAATGTTATTCTGAATAGCACTTTCGATATTGCGGGCAAAATCCGATTGCGTCTTTAATGGGATTCTGACATCGTCTCTAAATGATGCCAGTTCAATGATAATCATAGGTTTGCCTTTTTTATTTTCATTGTGATCATACCACCTCTTTATGCGTTCCTGCATGACAGGAAGCTTTGATATCTCCAATTGTTTTTTGGCGTAATCCCTAAGATATTCTCTTTCCCATTTCTCAATTTTATAGTTCATATTACCCCCTGATTCTTAAGATATATAATAGCTAATAAAATAACATTAATCAATGATATCAGACAATTTAACCAAAGCGCCTCATAAGAAGCGCTTTGGCATTATCTTTTAACACTATATATAATAATTTTGCTAATCCAGCTTGATTCATATAAATATTATTAAACTTCTGGTATATCTATCTCAATCTCTCTTCCTAATTCAGCTGATTTGTTTATGCCGTCAATAATTGCCTGATTGTAAAGTATCTGACTTGAAGGTATTGGAGATTCTCCATCTTCAATTATTGCGTCCAAAAATGATCTTATCTTCATATCAAAGAGATTTCCTTTTTTCTCAATTATAGGAATAACTGTTTCAACCTGTTTCCCGCAAACTTCATGATACAACTTCATAGCTCCGCCTACTGATCCGTTCCAGCATTCTGTTGATGGAATCCTTAGTCCTGCTTTTGTTCCAAGAATCAGAGTATCTCCTGCTGTATCCATATTCATGGCCCATGAAATTCTGAAATCAAGTACAATTCCGCCTTCAAGCCTTACAAATGCAGCAGCAAAATCATCTACACCGAAAGCACTTGCATATTCAGGATGATTTGGATAATATTCTGGTCTTTTCCCGAAGAAATCTGACTTATAGCCTGAGACTGTAAGAGGCTTTGGATATCCTATTGCATTTAAAACCATGTCCAGTGAGTAACAGCCTATATCACCCAAAGCTCCTATTCCACCTGTATCCTTAGCTATGAATGATGTACCAAACGGAGTCGGTATACCTCTTCTTCTGCCTCCGCCTGTCTGTATGTAGTAAACATCTCCAAGCTCTCCGCTTTGAACAATTTTCTTTATCATCTTCATGTTTTCGTCAAAACGCGGCTGGAACCCTATTGATAGTATCTTATTCGATGCTTTTTCAGCCTTCATTATGGCAACAGCTTCATCAAGAGTCACACACATCGGTTTTTCCAGTAATACATGAACTCCTTTTTCCAAGGCATATATTGCACACTCAGCATGTGTACAGTTATATGTACATATGCTCACTGCATCCAGTTCCTCATTATCTAAAAGCTCTTTATGACTCTTGTACAGATGTACGTCTTCCAATCCCATTTTCTTGCAGAAAGCTTCAGCTTTTCCATCTACTAAGTCTGCACATGCTACAATTTTAGCATCATCACATTTCTGATATGCTGTAACATGAGGCTCTG
>JAQVAJ010000190.1 GCA_028690885.1 Clostridia bacterium | reverse complement strand
TTTTGCAAATTATAGCAATAATGTATTGTATTTAACATTTAATGATGTATAATAGTAGATAGTAGCACTCGCTACTTTATAATTTTACATAACAGAATAAGGAGGATACCAAATGCCAACTACACAAGAAGAAAGGCAAATGCTAGAAAAAACAGCATGCGAATTACGCCTAAAAATCGTTGACGTCATGGAATGGTCTGGAGGATCACATATTGGAGGCTCATTAAGTTGTGCTGACATACTGACCGTCCTCTATTTCAAGTATTTGAATGTGGACCCGAAAAACCCTTGCTGGGAGGATAGAGACAGATTCATCCTTTCAAAAGGACATGCTGCTGCTGGGTTTATACCTGCTTTAGCAAAAAAAGGATATTTTCCAGAAGACGAGTTAAGGACTTTCAATCATTTCGGAAGTCCTTTTGCTATGCATCCCGACTCAAACAAAGTTATAGGATGTGATGTATCTTCTGGCTCTTTAGGACACGGACTCTCTATTGCCGCTGGCCTTGGATTAGGAGCAAGATATCTTAAAAAGTCATATAAAACTGTATGCCTTCTTGGTGACGGAGAGTGCTGTGAAGGCTCTGTATGGGAAGCTGCAATGTCAATATCACATTTCAAGCTTACCAATGTAATAACAGTTGTAGACCGAAACAAACTGATGATAGACGGAAAAACAGAAGATGTTATGTCTTTAGAACCTTTTGGTGAGAAATGGAGAGCTTTCGGTTTTGAAGTACTTGAAATTGACGGGCATAATTATGAACAGCTGACAGAAGCATTTGATGTTGCTTGGGCTGCAAGCGAAAAACCGGTTATGATTATTGCAAATACCATTAAGGGTAAAGGTATAGACTTTATGGAAAATAACGTAGTCTATCATTATGCTTCAGGAGATTCTGAAGTATGCAAAAAAGCTAAAGAATCAATTTTAAGATCGATGGGAGGTAAGTGATATGACAATAGTAACAGGAACAAACTGGACAGCTTATGATGCAGCTACTATGACAGCCCGTGAAATTTATGGTCGCACATTGGCTCAGATGGGTAAGGAAAATGATAAAATAGTCGGCGTCACTGCAGATCTTTCTAAGACAACAGCAATAGTTCATTTTGAAAAGGCATTTCCTGAAAGATTTTTCAATGTAGGGATAGCTGAGCAGAATATGATGGGTATAGCTGCAGGTTTAGCTAAGGCAGGATTAATACCCTTTGCATCAACAATGGCAGTATTTGCTAGTATGAGAGCATCTGAACAGGTCAGAACAGATATTGCATATCAAAATCTGCCCGTAAAAATCATAGCTACTCATGCTGGAATATCTTTTGGCCATGCAGGCACAACACATCACTGTACAGAGGATCTGTCAATAATGAAATCTATGGCTAATATGACTGTAATATGTCCTGCAGATGGAATAGAAACATCTAAAGCGGTAAGAGCATGTATTGACGTGCCTGGACCGGTATATATTCGAATCGGAAGAGGATTTGAACCTCCAGTACACGAAAATGAAGACTATAATTATGAAATCGGAAAAGCTATAACAATGCACGAAGGGTCCGATCTTACAATTATCGCCTGCGGAATTGCAGTTCTTCAATCAATACAAGCTGCAAAGACTTTAAAAGAACAGGATGATCTTTCTGTGAGAGTCATTAATATGCACACCATTAAGCCTATTGATGAACAAGCCATTATGGATGCAGTTAAAGATACAAGAAGAATTCTGACAGTAGAAGAACATAATGTAATAGGAGGACTTGGAGATTCAGTAGCATCAGTTATAGCTAAAAGCGGTAAAGGATGCGTATTCAAAAAACATGGTATATATGATGAGTATGCTGTAATCGGCTATGCTGAAGATCTTTATTCACACTACGGCTTGGATGCTAATGGAATAATCGACCAGGTCAGATCAATGATGGGAATGGAATTTGAAGCAGATGAAAACTGGGAAGATGAATAAGGGGGTAATGAAATGGCCGCGTTAAGCAAGGATATACTGACTGCAAAACTCTTTTTCAATGCAGCTTTCCCTGTAATGCAGGTTTTGCTGGATGATGATCCCAAACTTAGAAAAATGTTCTCTAATGTGAAAAAGACAGTACAATTCGGAGCAAAAAATGAAAATGATATACTGGCCTGTCACATGGTCTTCAACAGTGGAAAAGTCGAAGTCATACAAGGAACTGCTGAAAATCCGGATTTAGCTTTGACATTCCCTTCAGTTCAGAAGATGAATGCTCTTCTTACCGGTGGACTGGCTTTGCCTTCTATTAAAGGAGGATTAAAGAATTTCAGTCTTCTTATTAAAACCCTTTCTTTACTTATGGGACTGATGAAGATGTCACCAAACAATAAACCAAAGGACTTTGAGGGAAAAGCGTTAAAGGTTAAAATGAGTCTTTACATGATAACCCGAGCTCTTTCCACCTATAACAAGTTAGGTGTCGCTGAAATGGTTGAGTTTACTCAGCGTCAGCCGGACAGAATATATCAGTTTACTGTTGAACATGAGAACCAGAAAGACTACATAGCCTGCTATTTAAGAATAAAATCAGGCAAGACTAAGTCTGGGCATGGCATTTATGAAAGACGATTCCCTTTTGTACACTTCAGGTTTTTGAGTGTGGATGGAGCTATTGCAGTACTAGGAAAAGAAGTTGAATTTGTTGAAGGAGTTGAAAAAGGATACGTAGAAACAATAGGAAGCCCAGAATATGCATGTATGTTAAATGACTTTATGGCTGTTCTTCAGGCTATGCTTACATAACGGAGGAAATGATGAAAACTGTATATTTTGAAAAAGACATACCAAGAATTTTAGCAACAAAGGCTGCTGCTAAATGCTGTAAACCTTTGTTATACACCAGTTTAAATGCTGTTAAGTACAATAGAAACATTCCAGATCCTCCCCTTCCAGCAGAAAACTGGGTGAGAGTCAAAAATATTGCATGCGGGTTATGCGGTACTGATGTGAGTTTTTTCAAAGCGACCACAGGCACGAATTCAGCACTGGAACCTATTCCAACTGCAAAAAGAACATACTTAGGACATGAAAATGTAGGCACCGTAATAGAAGCAGGTTCCAAGGTGACCAAGTTTAAGGTAGGAGACAGAGTTACCATTAGAGAGTATATGTCTTCATGCAACAACAAAGATATTAAGCCTGTGTGCAAATACTGTGAAGAAGGCAACTATAATTTCTGCTTAAATTTTGGAGAACCAAGCCCTCATAATTTGCCCGACACAGGTGCAGGATGGTCCGATACCTTTATAGCAACAGAAGATTCGTTGTCAAAAGTATATGACGAATTAACTGATGAACAGGCTGTAATGATTGAACCTACTTGCGTATCTGTACACTCTGTAATTGTCGATCCACCCAAGAAAAATGAAAAAATCCTGGTGATGGGCTGCGGGACTATTGGACTAGGTGTAGTTCAAGCAATTAAAATAGTACAGCCTGAATGTGAAATATGGGTACTTGAAAGAGTTAAGACCAAACAGCAATTCGCTTTGAAACTGGGAGCTGATCATATAATGCAGGGTGAACCTTACCAGGCAGCAGCTGATGCTACAAATGGAAGCAAAGTTTATACAGGCATGAGTAACAATAAGATGTTCTTTGGTGGATTTGACCGCATATATGATTGTATAGGAGGAAACTGGGCAAACACTACTGCACTTAGGATGCTAAGACCAAGAGGAATATTGATGAAAATTGGTCATCATATGAGAGCTATTACTATTGATGAAACTCCTATCTGGTGGCATGAACTAAAGCTTATTGGAGTAGATGCACATGGAATGGAAGAATGGGAAGGAAGAAAACTGTATACTTTTGATCTGGTGCAGGAATGGATAAGAGACGGCATTTACAAGACAGAAGGATTTGTTACTCATCATTTCAAACTAGATGATTATAAACAAGCTTTTAAACTTGCACTTGAAAATCCTCCTGATGTTATTAAAATAGTATTAGACTGTTAATAATAAAAAGCAGGAGTTAATTTAATGACTAAAGAGCTGACAACAGACCTTCTGAAGATATCTCAGCTAGCAAAAGCCACAGATACGAATGTGACTACTTTGAAATACTATGTCAAAGAAGGTCTTATTCAGCCTGTTTTTAAAACAACAAAAAATATGGCTTACTATAGCCATGACTGCATACAAAGGGTAAATATGATACGCTCATTGCAAAAAGAGCACTTTTACCCTTTGGCAGTCATAAAAGGGTTATTGGATAGTGCTTCTGATCCCTTTGAACTGGAATTTATGGATGCTATACATAA
>JAQVAJ010000189.1 GCA_028690885.1 Clostridia bacterium | reverse complement strand
ATCAATGGTTGGATTAATCATAAGAAGAATGTCTGCATCCTCAGGTATAGCCATATCAGCTCTCATATCAAAGGTACTGACATTATAACCATTTAATTCCATAACATCTCTTGCTGTTATATATCCGTCTAAATATGAGTATTCATTATGCCCCAGAACAAAATACGCAGTAGTATATGTCTCTCTGGTTACATAACTTATAGCGCTGGTAAATGCATTTTCAACTTTCGAACCCGTATCTGTTATTTGGAAAGTTGATTCTGAACTGACAAATGAACTAAATAAATCATAATATTTAACAGCTCTTATATTGCCATCTTTTACACGCCTTACAACAAATGACTGTCTTGATAAATCAAGTGCTCCAGTAGGATCAAGCTGAGAAACATAACCGACATTTACATCAGGATCAACATATGTAACATTAATATTGTCATAAGCATCATAGTAATCAAGAAATTTTATAACTCCAAAAAAACTTGATGAAGAGTTAATTTTTGTAGGGTCCATTAAACCAATAATCTCTACTTCATCCTCCAGACTATCAAGAATTGTCTTGGAAGTATCACCTAAAGTATACAAACCTTCAGGAGTTAAGTCCCATTCAATATTCAGCAAAGGAACGGTAATATTAATCACTACGAATAAAGCAATAACCACAGCTACAATTATAAAAGAGCTGGTACCATATCTGAAATTTTTACTTTTAAATATATTGAGAAACTTGTTATCTTTTTTCATAATTATCACCCCTGTACCCAACGACGTCTCTCTATGACTCTGACTGTCATATAAAGCATCATAGCAGTAAATGAGACAAAGAAAATAATGTTTTCCATGGTCAGTAATCCTTTAGTAAATACTCCATATCTGGTTAGAACTGATATCCACTCCATAATTGCTCCAGCAAGACCACCAACTGTTGCGGCGAATTGATCCGCTATCCACATTCCAAAGAGGATTACCAGTGAAATAATTGCTGAAATAATCTGGTTTTCAGTAAGGGAGGAGCAAAATACCCCTATTGAGCAGAAGGCTGCTCCAAGAAGAATAAAACCTATGTAAGCACCAACCAGCTGAGTTGTTATTGCTCCTTCAAATAACACTACAACTATAGGATATATGAATGATATTCCTACAATTACCAGAAAAACTGTAAATGTGGCTAAAAATTTACCTATTACAATTCGGGGCAGTGATGTTGGAGATGTAAGTAACAGAACCTCTGTACCATTTTTCTTATCTTCTGCTAAGATTCTCATTGTTAGTATAGGAATTATAAAAATTAGAAATACTCCGACATCATCAAGAACTTCAACAAAATCCCCGTATCCAGCATTTAATGCCGGATGAAAGAAAATTGAAATAATTAGAATATATACTCCTATTAAAACATATGCTATGGGGGACTTGAAATATCCCGCTATTTCTTTTCGCGCTACAGCTGACATCTTACTCCTCCTCTGTCTGTGTTATACCTGCATTGCTGACAACCGATATAAATATATCTTCTAGTGTTGCAGCTGAAGGCTTAAGCTCAATTATCGGCATTTTATTTTCTGCCATTCTATAGAAAAGATCTTCTCTTATATCAACATTATTCTTTGTTTCAAGAACATATTTATATACTGATTCTTCAGATTTAGTAGTCATCGTTATGTACTTAATATTAGGAATATTACCGATAGTCTTAAGAACTTTATCCTTATCGCCTTTAACAGTTAGATTTAATTTCGAAACACCAGAAAGATTATTTGATAATCTGTCAGGGGTATCCTCTGCTGCAATCTGACCTTTGTTTATAATAACTACTCTTTCACATATCATACTGACTTCAGGCAGTATATGAGTACTTAATATAATTGTTCTGTCTGACGCTAATCCTTTAATTACTCTTCTTATTTCAACAATCTGTTTAGGGTCTAATCCAACAGTAGGCTCATCAAGTATAAGTACTTTCGGGTTTCCGATTAATGCTTGAGCAAGTCCTACTCTTTGCCTGTATCCTTTTGAAAGATTATCTATTAGTCTTTTTCTATGGTCAGTCAATCCTACAAGTTCCATTATATCTGAAAGTTCGCTTTTCCTTTTGTTCCTTGGAGCTTTTTTGAGATCAGAAACAAAATTCAAATACTCAGTTACAGTCATATCCTTGTACAAAGGCGGCTGTTCTGGTAAATATCCAATTCTCTTCTTTACCTGTTCCGGATGAGTGGTTATGTCATACCCATCTACTTCAACAGTTCCACTTGTAGAAGGAAGATATCCTGTTATGATATTCATTGTTGTGGATTTTCCTGCACCGTTAGGTCCTAAAAAACCTAGTATCTCGCCTTCTTTGACTTTGAAACTTATATCATTGACAGCAACAACTTGTCCATACTTTTTGACAAGATTCTTGATTTCAATCACTTGGCTGCCCTCCTTAATAATAATATGACTTCACTTTTACAGCTTTTTTATTATAACCTTAATTGTATATTCTTTTCAACAACATTTTATACCATATAATGCTTAAAACACTATTTTTCACATTAATATCACATAAATGTTCATATTACATTTGTGTTGTTTAAACTACCCTTATTTGTTATCATATAGTAAATGGAGGACTATTATGTACGATGGAGAACATAGACCGCTTATACTTATCATATTATTTTCAATAATTTCGGTGGGATTTTTTAATTTTTACTGGCTCTACATTGCTACATACGAGATCAAACAAGTTGCCAGGGAACCAGAAAATATAAAACCAGGTGTAGAAGTTTTTCTGGCTATTATTACTGCAGGCTTATATATAATTTACTGGTCATATAAGTACAACAAACTTTTAGCAGACGCACAAAGCATGCATAAAGTAACGCCTCAGGATGTTTCCCTTGTATCTTCTATTTTCTCTTTTCCAGTAATTACATTTATCGGTATGTGTTTCACCCAGCACCAGCTTAACCGCTTATGGAAGTATGGAACAGCACCGGAACAGAAAAAGAAAAAAAGCAAGAAAAGGTAAGAAGATGCTAGATAAGGGAACCAGAAATAGTTGTTATAATGATGAATAAAAAAATGTGCTTTGAAGCACATTTTTTCTTACTGGACCTATAAGCCGGGTTCTGTATTCGATAATCATCTATCTAGGTACGATATCTCTATCATACTCAAGCCACCTCTTCGGGACGGACGGGCCGCCCAATGCCCCGTATCACGGTGTTGCTCCAGGTGGGGTTTACATAGCCAGATATGTTACCATATCGCTGGTGAGCTCTTACCTCACCTTTCCACCCTTACCGTATTTCTACGGCGGTATATCTCTGTTGCACTTTCCTTAAAGTCACCTTCACCGGTAATTAGCCGGCACCCTTGCCCTATGGAGCCCGGACTTTCCTCACATGCAGCCTTTTGGCATTGCATCCGCGATTATCTGGTCCAGTCAGTAACAATAATTATACCATTTTAATGCAGTACCATCAAATATATATGGAAATTCTTTTTTTGTATGTAATAACATCCAATTTTGGAAAACGTTTACTTAGTAAATTTGATAAATCATCAATAAAACATTCTTCTGATTCATAGTGTCCAAGTTCGATTACAGCAGGTTTTTCAAAAGCAAGTGATTTAAGATTATCATATTTTATTTCCCCTGTAATAAAAACATCAACATCAAGATATTTTATTTCCTCTATAAAACTACTTGATGAACCTGTACCTATCGCTACTTTTTCAACATCATGGGGTATTTTTCCTGTAATTTTTACAGTATCAACCTTTAGATTAGTTTTAATTTTGTCCAGATAATCATAAAATGAGATTTTTGCAGTGTTCCCTATCCTTCCAAGATAAATACCATCTTCCAAAAATATACTATCTGTTACAATTACTTCACATTTTTCTGCTAAAATATCATTAAGCCTTGCTGTATCATAATTAGTATGAGCAGATATAATACCGATTTTATTTCTTATAGCTGCCAGTATTACGTCATCATCTATTTTGAACAAAGGGTTGTATATAACAGGATGATGAGTAACTATTAAATCGACTTTTGATGAAGAAGCAAACTCAATTGCTTCTTTTGAAATATCAAGACATATCATCACCCTCCTGATGTTATCTTTTCCTTTAATAAGTTCGCCAATATTATCCCCAGATATTCTTTTATCAAAAGGAGCGATTTTATTAATATAATCAATAATTTTTACTTTCTTCATGTATTTTCTCCATTTCTTTTTTAATCAGAACCAATTGCTGATATGATTGGTTGCTTTTCTTGAGACCTTTAATTATATCTTCGAGTTTTTTA
>JAQVAJ010000188.1 GCA_028690885.1 Clostridia bacterium | reverse complement strand
GCAAGTTCACGATCTAAAAGACTGTGATATATTGAGCACATTCTCCAGATAAATGGTACTTCGCAGTTTTTATAAATAATTTCTGGGTCAAGTTTTGGCGATACAGATGGGTCAAACCATGTAATACCTAGTTTTTCAAGATTTTTCAAGTGTTTGTATATCATACCTTCTGAATGTAATGAACGTCTGTTAGCATTTACATCGGAGTATACAATGTCCATATAAGGAATAACAAATTCTTCCCACATATCTGCTGAAACAAGTGTTGCACAGTCATCACACATATATGATGTGTTTTTGTAATCATTACCGTTTACATGAGCGTGGAATCTCTTGAACTGTGTTATACTCCATGAAAGTTTTTCCAGAAAGATTTTTAACTTTTCCGGGTCATCATATAAGTCATAATAAAGCTTCAAATCCAGCATTGTATATGCTGTTGTTATAGGGCCTTCATATCCATAACTGAAATTTACTTTGTCTATATTCATTGCCTTTTTCATATTATCCTGATACTCAAGATAATATGGAGCCATGCCTGCTTTAGAAAAATCGATTGGTTTATCAAGTATGCTTATCCATTCATCAAGTGACTTATCACACCTTTTATAATTAACTTCCCCGTTACCTTCAGGAAAAACTAAATCAATCCCTAGTCCGTTAATATGGCCATATGATATAGGAGGAGTTGAAGGGTTCAATTTCCTTAGTTTTTCATGCATAGGAAAATGCTTATTAAACTTGTCAAAATTTTCTTTTGAATAAAGCTTTAATGATGCTTTATAATTTGTAAACAAGTCATGTAATGTAACATCAGCAAGTTCAGCCATAGCATAGTATGACATATTTACATACCACACGAATTCTGATTTTTTTCTAAGAACAGAATAATCCGGTTTAAACATATATCACCTCTTCAGTGTTTGCGGCATTTGAATGCCTTTATATTATTATACTGTATAAACATAACATCGAATATGCTTTTTTAATAAATTTTTGACTTATTTGAGTGTATTAATCATATTTTTTTCTAAATTCATCATATTCATCATAACCGAGATGTTTATGAAAAAATTCAATAATTTCTTTATGAGCGAGCTTAGATTCCGGCATACCCCAGATAATCTGAAACCCGTGCCACATCTTATCCCAAACGGATAATGTGACATCAACACCCTTTTTCTTTGCTATCTCATACAGCAAAACAGAATCATCATAAAGTATCTCGTATTCTCCCAGTTGAAGCAAAAGTGGTGGAAAATTTTCATAATTTCCATATATCGGCGAAATATATGGATCGCAGACATCATAGTCATTGACATATGCCATCCTTATTTTTTCATCAAGGTCATATCTAAGTAAAGCTTCAACCTTAACATTTCTTTCTCTGCTGTCAAGTGTCCCAGTCATGTCTCCTACAGGACACATAGAACATATCGCAGCTGGTAAAGGCTTATTATTATCCTTAAGTAACAAAGTCAGTGCTAATGTAAGCGTCCCACCTGCGCTTTCACCTAAAAGAACTATATTCTGACTATTATATCCCATACTTAAAAGATGCTCATACATATCCACACAATCATCTAATGGAGCAGGAAATGCATTCTCAGGAGCAAGCCGGTAATCACAGCTTACTGCATTGAGTTTAGCCCTTAAACAAAACTCTGTAATAAATTTCCTTGATGTAACTATTCCACCAGTAGTAAAACCACCGCCGTGTATATACATAATTATTTTGTCTTTAGGAGCTTCAGGAACTGATACCATTTCCATAGTACAGTTTTCCAAAGGTATACAGGTAAGCTCAACTTTTCTGTTGATATTCTGTAATCTAGCAAGATTTTCTAAATCCTGACGAACTTTCACATAATCAGTATTACTGTTGTATGGCTGAATGATGTTTTTTAATGATTTATATATAACCTTTGATACACGGCTTTGCATAAGTAACCTCTTTTCTTGAATATAACGATACGAGACTTTTTACTTCTACAAATATATCACACTTTATCAATTTTGTATTCATGAATAAATGGTAATAGCATATCTTCACTCATTGGTTTTGCAAAATAGAAACCCTGCAGTAAATCAGCTTTCATATTTTTTACCATATCAAAATGCTCTTTTGTCTCTACTCCTTCAATAAGAGTCATCTTATCAAGAGATTCAATCATAGAAATAATGTAATCTATAACCTTGTGAGACGTCTGAAGAAGAGACTGATCTATCTTTATTAGGGAAAATGGCTGAGCGACAATCTGCGATATATTCGAATAACCAGTTCCGAAGTCATCTAAAGCAAATCTGTAGCCTAAAGAAATATATTGATTCATGCATTGCTTCAGGTTCTCTTTTGATGAAGCAGCTATGGTTTCTGTTACCTCAAAAAATATCTTTTCCGGATGCTTCATATTTTTAACAAGAATATCAGTAAGATCATCTGACATTGAACAGCTTGCAAACTCAGCTGCCGAGAGGTTAATACAGATGAAATCCAAATCTAGTTCTTCAAAAGGATTATAGTGATTTACAAAATCACATACTTTACTGACTACAATCTGATCAAGTTTTTGAATATGACCATTTCTTTCTACTATACTCAAAAATTCCGAAGGTAAAAGTAATCCTAGTGTCGGATGCTCAAATCTTACTAGAGCTTCAAGACCAATAAACCGTTTTCTTAAAAGCGAATAAATCGGCTGATAATATACTACAAGGCCTGTTCCCTTTTCAAAGACATCATGTAATGCTGATTCAATACTAAGTGTATGTGAAAAATCCTCTATATTACAGTTTTCAACGATATAAAATGGCTTATTTTCAGATTTAACCACTGCATTTACTAAAGCGCTTTCTATCATATTTACTAGATTATCCATACCGTAATGAGAACCGTTAAGATCACCTACACAGCAGACTACTACTGAGGGCA
This sequence comes from Clostridia bacterium, assembly GCA_028690885.1. Classification (GTDB taxonomy): domain Bacteria; phylum Bacillota; class Clostridia; order DUPQ01; family DUPQ01; genus DUPQ01. The sequence continues at coordinate 1,374 of JAQVAJ010000188.1, read as the reverse complement.
TTACCTTGGTAGAGTTAATTGACCAGGGTTTTGTAAATCTTTGAGAAATTTTCATTTTCAAATCTTCATGCTTGCTTCTTTTCTGAGTGATTATTATAAACCGGCTGTCAGTAATTCGAAATACCCAGCTTTGCTTTAAGTCACCTCTTAAAAAAGAAGATATTTCCCATAAAAGATTATTCGTACTTTTTATACCGAAAATTCTTTTAATATATAGCAGATCATGAATTTCAATTGCTATCATATTGAGGCTCTTCTTTTCAGTTATTATTTCAATCAAACAAGTCACAAATCCGTTATAGTTAAATGCTTTTGTGACATAATCAATCATATTACTTGGATTTTTCAGCATGAAATACATTACTATAACTGATATACCTATTGCTGGTCCTAAAATTAAAAGTCGAGGAATAATAATCTGTATACACATTGCTAAAATTATAATCAATAAAAACCAAATTGCAGTGGTAGCTTGCTTCTTATTAAGAACTTTTCGATTTTTAATAAGATACGCTACTACAATAAATAAATACATGGCAGCTACAACATGCATGAAATAGAAATAAGGAGTCTTGACATAACCTTCTACTTTATCAAGGTAGAAAAATATATGGGTAAAAGGATTAATTATTAACAGCAATATTACAATCATACCTGGAACTATAGATAACAGTATTTTTTTTCGGCACATGGTCCATAATCGACCAGTAATAGCTATTGCATAAAAAAGTCCAATAACCGGAAAAATAATCTGCATGGTATAAAACATGGAATTTAATAAATAATTAATCCAAAATGGCATAGTCAGAGCATGTTCTATAGTTATTGCAGTAACTACATCAAGTATCATGTCTGCAACTGTGAAAACTAAAATCGAACCGAAAAGCTTATTTTGTGTACTTGGAAAGAAATGACTATTGTAAAATACAACAATAATTGCTATTACAAATATTATTACACAAACTTCGTATTCTATAATATAATTCATAAATATCTCCCTTGATTAGCAAATCGATACTTAAAAAACGAATTTTCTTGTTTATCATCAAAATCAATATTCTGAATAATAAAACACTTAAGATGAATTTTACCATTCTTTAATGAATAAAATAATATCATTTGAAGATTATTCTTTCACTTCATGAATTTATTATAAGCAAGAAAATCATTTAAGTCCACAAAATAATTATTTTTAGTTAAAGCGATTACTCATATTTCCTTATTACATTTTTATACATCAATATATCTCGATTCAAATAAATCTTAACTATATTGTAAACAAATATAGATTGGGATATAATTTATTTGTCTTTGGAGGTATATTATGTTTTGCACAAATTGCGGAAGCAAGCTGGAAACTGGCCAGCAGTTTTG
>JAQVAJ010000187.1 GCA_028690885.1 Clostridia bacterium | reverse complement strand
TTCATCATCACTCATTTCAGCAAATGTTATATTATATCCATTTGAAATAAACACTGGATCATATCCAAATCCTCTATTGCCTTTATTTTCCATAGTAATTTTACCTTCACAGATTCCAGAAAATATTTTTTTTGTCCCATCTTTTTCAATTAATGCAATTACACTTACAAAACTTGCACTTCTATTCTTTTCTTTCACATTTTTCATAAGATCTATTAAGGATTTTGTATTCTTTTTATCTAATACTTTACCTTTCACATTTATCGTGCTTTTTTTATTTGAATTACTATTTGTATAAAAATAGAATCTTTTGGAAAAAACACCTGGTATGTTATTTAATGAATGTACCTGTAACCCTGAATCATCAGCAATAACCATATGTTCGGTATATCTTTTAGCATCTTTAGCTTTTAACAAAGCATTTCCTTCAAAAGTGCTTTCTGTTTCTTCTGGATTTGATTTTATTCCTGCTTCTTTTAATGATAATACTATATATTCAGGCAGAATTGCCTTAATTTCATTTATTTTTCCTTCATTATTACTTGCAACAATTATTGTCCTATCTTCCATTACATACCTAAACTCTTTCTTTGTATTTTAATTATTTCATCTATTGATTTACTTGATATTTCAATTATTTGATCAAGCTGATCTTTTGTAAACATACTTTTTTCGCCAGTTGCCTGTATCTCTGCAATTTGTCCGTTTGAATCCATGACAAGATTTAGATCTACCGCAGCATTACTGTCTTCGTCATAACAAAGATCAACCATTACTTCGTTGTTAACAATACCAGCACTTATTGCAGCTATCTGAGTTCTTATTGGGTTTGTTTGAATATATCCTTTTTCTATCATCCACTCAAATGCTTTATATAAAGCTACATATCCAGCTGATATACTGGCTGTTCTTGTTCCACCATCTGCCTGAATTACATCACAATCTACAACAATAGTTGCATCATTAAAAGCATCAAGATCCACACATGCTCTTAATGAACGTCCTATTAATCGCTCAATTTCAGAACCTCTTGCATTTCTCTTCATACTGGAAATATCCCTTTTATTTCTTTGAATCGTGGCTCTTGGAAGCATATTGTATTCAGCGGTTATCCATCCTTTAGAATCTCTAAACGGAGGTGATTCAAAATTCACTGTAGCAGTACATAGTACTTTTGTTTTACCACATTCAATATATGCCGAACCTTCAGCATATTCCATAACTCCAGTTTTAATTGTTATAGGTCTTGTCTCGTTGTTTTTTCTTTTGTCTAAACGCATAAATCACCTTTTCTAAATTATATTGAAATAACATTAAATTAATGTTAACTAAATACAATTTTAACATTTTTATGCTACTCATACAAACAGAAAAGTATATTATTCGTTATTATCAATAATGTTTATATATTCGATTATACCATCAGCAATACCCTGAGCGATTCTTTGCTGGTATTCATCTGTTTTAAGTTTTGCGCTTTCTGTAGGATTTGTAATAAATCCTGACTCAATAGTAACTGCAGGACATTCGGTACGTCCATGTACAGCAAGGCTCTGCCACATAAGTCCTCTGTCTGATGCAAATGATGTACGTACAATATTTTTTTGAATAACTTGAGCAAATGGCTTATCCTGGTCATCTCTCCATATAGAAAGTATACCTTTAGCTGATTCTTCAGTATAGGAATCAACATGAACAGATAAGAAAAGTTTAGCATTATGAAGATTTGCAATATCCCCTCTTTCAAGAGCAAAACCAAGATATATGTCTTCATTTCTTGTCATGTATACATTGTATCCTTTTTCAAGCAGTAACTGCTCTACTTTTATACAAATACCCAAATTTATATCTGCTTCATTAAATTTATCATCTGTTCTGGATTCTGTTCCAGGATCATGTCCGCCATGACCTGCATCAATAAATATTAGATTTTCAATATTTGGATCGCATAATGTCAAAGTTGAAAACAGTGAATTCGCATTTGGATATAAAGTTAGTTCTTTTTGAAAAAGAAAACTCATACGATAATAAAGTACTCCGCCTATTTCCTCTTTTATAACTTCTATATACTCTATATAGCCATCATTAATATATATTTTTTCTTCATCAAGTTCATAATTTATATTTCTTCCCTTAAGTGAAGACCAAGCATTAGCCTTAAATCTTATAGAATATACATCATTCTGACCATCATCTATATTATCTTCATAATAAATTACAGTGCTATCTGATTGTTTGCATAACTGGTATTCAGGAATAAAAAAGAATTTTCTTGAATACACATTCGAGTAGTTATAAAAATCCATATTTTTTACTTCAGATAGTGAATATGACGCACTATCCTGCGTTGTAGAAATATCAGAAACAGCAATGCATCTATCAGTTATTAATTTAATATCAAGTGACATGTTTTCAACATTTTTCTCAATTTCCACTTTCTGAACTAAACTGTTATCCGGAAATATAGAGTTTTCATCAAACTGGTATGTATTATATTGATCTAATAAAATTGTAAAATATATTACTGATTTATTATCTATCTCATACCAAGATGTAGGCTTGGTATCACCCGGATTTCTGTATTCACTAAAAATATAATCTTTACTACTATCAAAGAGTGTTGTAAATTCACATTCTTTTGATAAACCATCAAAGATTAAAACATCATTTTCATAGCGGATATTTATCTCTTTAGGTATTCTTGCTGTATTAGTTGGGAATGATTCTGACGAATCTGTAGGTACCAATGAATTATCAGAGTTTGTACCCGATGGTGTATTTGAAGGTGTGTCGTTGTTATTCCACAAATCATTATTTAAAAGCAAAAATATTATAACAGCAATAACAATACATAAAATTAATAATACTGCAACTAATGTTACTATTTTCTTTTTTTTATCTGAATTATCGTTATTAAAATCCATAAAGCCTCTCTGTTTTCATTTTAAGCTTAATGCTTCTATTATTCCTGCTGCAATTCCCTGAGCAAGAATATCCTGGTATTCTTCTGACTGTAATGCTACTAATTCTTCAGCGTTTGTCATAAATCCGCATTCAACTAAAGCTGCTGGCATCTTTGTAGAGTTTAGCACTATTAAATTAGGTCTGTCAATAACTCCCCTATCAATTGCAGACGTTGCTTTTATAAGATTCTTCTGTAAAACAGTACCGAACTGTTTTCCGCTTAATTTATTTGATTGGACAGTAGAAGGATACACTAAAGTCATTATTCCCTTATAGGCTGAATTACTAAAAGCATTTGAATGAATACTTACAAATAAAGAAGCATCAATTTCATTTGCTACATGAGCTCTTTCGTATAATCCAACATATTCGTCTGTCTTTCTCATCATGAAAACATTGATATTATTATTCTCAAGTATGGTTTGCACCTTTAGAGCAATCTTTAAATTTATATTAGATTCATATACCGAAGAAGCAACTGCCCCGGGGTCATACCCTCCATGCCCTGCATCTATCACTACCGAACCTGAATATGTCATATTTTCAGGTATAAAGTTAATATTCGTATATGATGTTCTTGCTGAATTAAAGTACAAATGAATCTTTTGTTTTGCAAATATAGTCATAATTACTTTTTCATTAATCCTTTTAACCTGTATTTTTTCAACATAATCATCATTAACATATAGTACACCTGTAGTCAGTCGGTAATTTGAATCTATAAATTCAATGGTTATAATCATATCATTTTTTGCTACTTTGACATTTGAGTTTACAACACCATATTGGTCTGCCAATGATAATCCGGTAATATTTATATATTTTCTATCAGAAGAATTGAAGTATGACATATTAATTATTTTTTGAGAGTATATGTCCATTACTAACTTTGTCTCACTTATTTCTATTATTTCATATCTGCACTGATTGCTAAGTTCAACTTCAATGTATAAACCTTTATCTGAGTAATATGAAGTTACTTTTTTAACATACCTTGAATTTTCTTTAATCGGAAATTCCTTTATATCACTAAAGGAATTAGGTATGAAAAGTACTATTCTATTTGGATCAGATATTCTTTTTATTTCATAATTTTCATAATCCAGCGTGTTTATTATAATTTTATCTGTTTCTACTTTAATATCCGCTTTATTATTTGGTTTTGTATTTTCATTTTCATCATTGATTGTAGATCCTGGAACAATACCTGATTGTTCTGAAGATGAAGGCTGTGTATTATTAGTACCAGTTTTAAAAACTTTAACCTCTAAAACACCTTTAGTTTTACTAATTTCATAATTGTTTTTGGATATTAGGTCGAAAACAATTCTTTTTAGATTATCAGG
>JAQVAJ010000186.1 GCA_028690885.1 Clostridia bacterium | reverse complement strand
GCTGTTGTCTTTTGAACTTGCATAGCTTGGTCAAAACCTTCTTTATCCAATCTAAATCCTCGTTCATTTGCAATCTCTCTGGTTAAGTCATATGGGAATCCGTAAGTATCATGAAGTTTGAATATGAGTTCACCCTCCAAGACATCCTGATTGGCTTTTTGAGCCTGCTCAAGATATTCATTTAATATGTTTATACCGCTTTCAATTGTATTTACAAATTTATTCTCTTCACTTTCAATGACCTTGAAAATATACTCCTGCTGATGAGAAAGCTCAGGATATGCATCTTTTGAGTTGTTGATTACAACTTCGGTCAGATCAGCTAAAAACTGATTATTATTTCCTAAAAGCCTGCCATGTCTTGATGCTCTTCTAAGAAGCCTTCTTAAAACATAACCTCTTCCCTCATTTGAAGGTATAATACCATCAGATATCATCATAACTGCGCTTCGGACATGGTCTGTTATTACTCTTATTGATACATCCTTATTCTTATCTTTACCATATTTGGTTTTAGTAGCATCACAGACTGCATCTAGAATCTGTTTAATCGTATCAACTTCAAATAAAGAATCTACACCCTGAACTACACATGCTAATCTTTCCAAGCCCATGCCTGTGTCAATGTTTTTGTTCTTTAATGGCTTGTATATCCCATCCTCAAGCTTATCAAATTGAGTAAACACATTGTTCCACACTTCAACAAATCTGTCACAATCACACCCAACTTTACAATCAGCTGATCCGCATCCTTTATCAACTCCTCTATCAAAATAAATTTCAGAGCTAGGACCACATGGTCCTGTGCCATGCTCCCAAAAATTATCTTCTTTGCCCAGTTTCACTATATGATCTACAGGCAACTTAATAATATCCTTCCATATCTCGTAAGCTTCATCATCTTCTTCATAAACTGAAGCATAGAGTAGATTTTCAGGTAAATTCAAAACTTTTGTTAAAAATTCCCATGACCATTGGATTGCTTCTAATTTGAAATAATCTCCAAAAGAAAAATTACCAAGCATTTCAAAAAAAGTGCCATGTCTTGTTGTTATACCGACTCTGTCAATATCCAGTGTTCTGATACACTTCTGACACGAAGTAATTCTTTTTGAAGGAGGCTCTACAGCTCCTGTAAAATATGGCTTTAAAGGAGTCATCCCAGCGTTTACAAGCAGTATTGAAGGATCATCCTGCGGAATAAGAGGAAAACTCTTAAGTCTGAGATGCCCTTTACTTTCAAAGAAATTTAAATATTCTTCTCTTAATGTATTTAGCGATAATTTATTCATCTTTCTCACCTTGTCCTTATTAATTGTATATAAAAAGCTCCCATCCTGCAAAGGGACGAGAGCTATCACGCGGTACCACCCAAATTCTTTCATTTGAAAGCACTTGACCCTTTAACGCAGGTATACGTTCCGTTTTGCGGAAAGCTGGAAGGATAGCTTTCACATAAAATCTTGCAAGGGTTTCCACCATCCCCTCTCTCTTTGGCAATTTCCTATGTTACTCTTCTTTCTCATAACGCCATATTGAGTGTATTATATCACTTTAATACTGTATGTCAACAATGATACTCTCACTAGTCATCATAGTTAACAAAATTTATAAATTCAGGAATATCAGGAAACGTTTCAGAAAATAAATAATTATCATCTATTTTCGTAACAATCATCTTAACACTTTCCTTTCCATCTACTAAACTTGACATGTAAAGAGGATACGAAAATTTCGTAGACAGGTAGATAGTAAATACCAATTCTGATTCATCATATCTTAATACGCTTTTAATATAAATTGCTTCATACCCCTCATATTCAGTTAAATAAGCCTGTTCCACTTCTCCAATACCGCTAAGCGCTTCAAACTGGTAGTCTATGCCTTTTTCTATTTCTTCATTTGTCAAAGTTAATTCCATCCCATATGTCTTTTCTTCTTCAGAAAGGCTATCTCCTTTAAAATACTGATATGCTTTATTGATATTATAATCATAAACACTAATAACGCTGACACCATCAGACAAATCTGATTCGGTTACAACAATATTGTTGTATTTAGACATAATCATATTTGAATAATCATCTTCAACATAAACATCAACTTCGATATATATACTTTGAGGAAGATTCTGCTTAATAGAATCAACCAGTTCCTGATTAGTAAGTTTACTGTCGTATATAAGAGTATGCTCTTTTTCAAAACTGTTATTGCATGAGCATAACAGAAAGATTATGGCTACTATAGTTATCAGTAAAAATAACTTCCTCAATTTTCTGAATCCGATTCTTCTTTAACACTTCCAAATCTGTCAAATAATTTTGGAAGATGTAGAAAAGCTTTTGCTGTCTCATATATAAATGCGTCATATGCACCGGCTTCCTCTTTTACAAATTCAGCCCATTCCATAAGGCATGTGTATACCGTTTTGCACGAGTCATCAAGTTTTTGGAGATACTGCAGATATTTCTTTTGATCAGGTTTCTTTGCACTATCCAATTTAGCTAGCTTTCTTGTCATTGAATAAGCCACTAATGCAGAATATGTCGCTTTTGCTTCGTCAATATATGACTGGTCTTGAAGCATTTCAGCAAACTTAATAGCTTTTAAAGAATCATTAGTCATCTGGCTTAATTTTGGCAATTTCTTAATTTTCTTAAAATCTATTGGATCATCACATATAACCTGAACAAAATTACTTCTTTGAAGAGACCAAGATGCAAAAGTCAGATAATATAACATATTTTCAAACTTATCAAAATCCAGATTATTTTTATAAGAATATGCTTTTATAAAATCAATAGTATTTCTTCCTTTTGGATTCCATAACCATTCAGAAAAAGCAGCAATATTGAATTTGCTGAATGAACACGCGAAAGGTGTATAACCCATTACCTTATGAGCATTAATTCTATCAAATTCCGAGCACCGAAATTGAATAAATTCTGGTGCAGTCCATAAAAAGAATGATTTTGAATCGTAAGCAATCATTGGATATATGCCAAAAAGACCACCCTTTTTGGTATAAGCTGATACAGTTGAATCAGTAAGCTCTCTGACATCCGTATTATATGTCTTCAATTTATCGCAATAGGAAATAGAAAAATCTTCAGGTTGTGATAAGGCAAATATTCTATCAAATGTCTTGTTACCCTTTGAATTAGTTATAATACCGGCTTTTAATTCGGGACAATCCTTTTTGTAATCAATAAAAGCTTCAATAATTCTATTTGCTTCATAATGCAAATCTGATTCTTCACACTCGTCTTTAATCCAGAAAAGCAGATTATTTCTTTTCTCTTTTATCCATAGACGTTCAAATATCTCCTTTGGATTATCCCATTCGAATACCGCTGAAAAAACAGTAACTCCATATTTCTCACAATCAGCATATATTTTATCTTCTTTTTCCCTGCTCTTCGTGTTGTATACAAAATCAAGTGCATTTAACTTTAGAAATGAAGTCTTATCCAAACACCTGATATAGTCACCAAGGAAAAGTCCCCTGTAAGTACATGATGGCCAGTCGGTAACATCTATATATGGAATATCTATTTCTTTTTCAGAAATCTGTTCTATTGCCTGGTAAAGCGTTGAACAAGCATAATACAACCCAACATCAGTGTATGCCATTAAATCTATTCCTGAATAAACCTTATCAACTATTACGGGTTTGATTATGTATGCCTGATCTAAATTTTCACACCTTTCTAATTTCTTATCGGTATAATATTCATCAAGTCTTTTTAGCGTTATAACAAAATCAGGATTTAGATATCCTTCAGAACATAGTGAATTAAGAAGATCATAACCTGACTTAATTACAGCAGTTTCTTCTATTTTCAATACTATTTTTGTTCTGTTTCTAAAAAAAGCATAACCTTCCTTAGCTGATATGTACTTTGGACATGGTATTATCCTGTCTTTGATCTTGTATTTCATATTAGTCCCAACTCTCTAAGTATTTTTTCTGCTGTTTCGTCAGTTTATCTATTTCTATATTCATAGATTTTAATTTTGCATCTGCAACAGCTCTATCTATATATTCAGGAACATCATATAACTTATTTTCAAGTTTGTCATGATTTTCAAGCACATGCATGACTGTAAGAAGTTGTAATGCAAAACTCATATCCATAATTTCTGCAGCATGTCCATCAGCACAAGCAAGATTAACCAGCCGTCCTTCTCCGAGAACATTTATAACCTTACCATTAGAAAGATAAAAGCCTGTAACCCCATTTCTTCTTTGTTCCTGCTTGACTGCAATGCCTTTTAATTCCGGCATAGAAATCTCACAATCGAAATGTCCTGCATTAC
>JAQVAJ010000185.1 GCA_028690885.1 Clostridia bacterium | reverse complement strand
ATGAGTCTAAATAGGATAAAACCCGCCTTTACTGAAAGAATGCAGGTATATTTAAGCTTTACTGATGAAGCAGATATGCCATATGAGCAATATGCTCTTAATATTACCGAATACAAGCAAATGATCGCTTCAGAGTAAGAATTTAATCAATTAGAATATAAAGGACATATACATGTCCTTTTTTTTCTGACTAAAACAATATATAATATATTTATTATAACTAGTGAGGGATCGGATGATAAAACAATTCAAGAATATAAAAGGCGGTGTTATCTTACCCCACAAGAAGGATACTTCTGAGATTTCTTCAAAGATAATGCCTGTTCCCGAACTTGTCGAAATTCCAATGCAGCAGCATATCGGTGCTCCATGCGAAACGTTAGTTAAAAAAGGTGATCAGGTTTATGTTGGTCAGATAATTGGTGATTCAAAGCAATTTGTATCAGCACCTATTCATTCAAGCGTTTCAGGTCAGGTAATTGAAACAAGAAAAACAATGTTGTTTAATGGAACTGTATCTGAAAGCGTAGTAATTAAGACAGATGGATTGCAGACAATTCTGCCTGAAATTTCGAAACCTGACATATCAAATAAAGAAAATTTCTTGAAAGCAGTAAGAAATTGCGGATTAACAGGACTTGGTGGTGCTGGATTTCCAGCACATGTTAAACTTAACACAAAAGACAGGATACCAGAATGCCTTATTGTAAATGCAGTGGAGTGCGAACCTTACATAACTTGTGATTACAGAGCGATAATTGAAGATGGCGAAGAGATAATCAAGGGAATAAAACTTATACTTGATAATCTTGCTATTCCAAAAGCATATATAGGTATTGAAGATAACAAGTGTTCTGGTGCAGAAAAACTTGAAAAGCTTGCAAGCGAAGATGACAGAATTGATGTTGTCGTCTTAAAGACAAAATATCCCCAAGGCGCTGAAAAAATGCTTATATATGCCTTAACAGGTAAAAAAGTTCCGATGGGAGGACTTCCTATTGATGTTGGAACTGTTGTAATGAATGTTACAAGTGTTCAGACATTAGCAAGATACTGTGAAACCGGAATACCTCTTATTTCCAGAAGAATGACTATTGATGGAGAAGGAATTCGGGAAAGAGGAAATTATCATATAGTATTAGGCACATATATAAAAGACATATTTGAATTCTGTAAGGGAGATAAGGAAAAGACTTTAAAAATCCTATGTGGCGGGCCAATGATGGGAATGGCTGCCAAAGATCTTGATATGCCGGTAATAAAACAGAATAATGCCCTTTTATTCATGACACAGAAGGATCTGGACTTTATCGAAGAGAGCGCATGTATAAGATGTGGAAGGTGTATTGATGCATGTCCGATGGGTCTCATGCCCCTGACATTGAACAAATATGCATTAGCAAAAATGACAGAAGAATTAGTTAAATATAATCTTATGAATTGTATAGAATGTGGGGCATGTTCGTATGTCTGCCCTGCAAAGAGGCACTTAGTTCAATCATTTAGAATAGGTAAGGAATTACTTAAGAAGGAGAAGGTGAAAAATGGATAAATTCATAGTATCATCATCACCTCATATAAAAGACCGTTCCAGAACATACAGGATAATGCTTGATGTAATAATAGCATTAATGCCAACAGCCATACTATCTGTTTACTATTTTTCGTATGTTGCTGCTCTAATAATAGTTACTTCTGTTTCTTCTTGCGTTTTATTTGAATATCTCTTCAACTTAGTAGCAAAAAGGAAGCATTCTGAAACGGATCTTTCGTGTGTTGTAACGGGATTGATACTGGCTCTAAATATGCCTCCTTTAAAATCATCCATATTACTAAGCGTTCTTGGAGCATTTATTGCAATTGTTGTAGTAAAGATGCTTTTTGGAGGAATTGGCCAAAATATATTCAATCCTGCAGCAGCAGCAAGAATATTTTTAACAGCATCATTTTCTTCACTTATGACAGTATATGTTTCACCTTTAAGTGATGGAGTAACATCAGCAACCCCGCTGGTTCTAGTTAATAATGGCAATATGCCAACATATCTTGATATGTTTTTAGGAAAAACTGCAGGAAGTTTGGGAGAAACAGCTGCAGTAACATTAATAGCTGGCGGTATCTATCTTATGATTCGCAAAGTAATATCATGGGAGATTCCTGTTACCTATATCGGAACAGTAGCTTTACTGAGTTTTGTTTTCGGACAAGATCCATTATTCAGCATACTTGCAGGTGGATTAATGATAGGTGCTATATATATGGCGACAGACTACACTACAAGTCCTATGACAAGAAGCGGTAAATTTATTTTTGCTGCAGGGTTGGGACTAATGACTGCAAGTATCAGAAGATTCGGGTCTAATACTGAAGGTGTTGCATACTCACTATTATTCATGAATGCTCTGGTACCTTTAATAGACAGATTTACAACTGTAAAGACTTTTGGGAAGGTAAAGAAAAAATGAAAAAATATGTTATTCCTGTTTTAAGTCTTTTTCTTATAACCGCCTGTGTTGTCGGGTTATTAGCTCTTACCAATCATTTTACAATGGGAATTATTCAGGAAAGAGAAAGATGCGCAGCGGAAGAAGCCTTAGAAATAGTTTTGCCTGGAGGAGCACCCTATACGAACATATCTAATATAGTTGAGGATTTATCAATTGATACAGAGGCAAAATTTACCTGTGCGAATCAAAGTGATAAAGGATATGTATTCACTATGGTATCTAAAGGCTATGGTGGAGATATAATAGTATATGTTGGGATTAATAATGAGGGTAAAGTAGTTAATATTATGCTTGGAGACAATGAAGAAACTCCTAACCTTGGTAAAAAAGCGGAATTACCCGAGTTTACTTCTCAATTTTCCGGGCTTTCTAAAGAAGATGAAATACCAGACAAAATAGATTATATTACCAGAGCGACAATAACAACAGATGCAGTAATTGTTGCAGTTGAAAGTGCTTTGGAGATATATTCAGAGGTGGCAAAATGAAAAACAGATCTTTGCAGGAGTTTTCAAAAGGAATACTAAAGGAAAATCCGACATTTATACTGGTATTAGGTATGTGTCCTACACTGGCAGTATCTACTACAGCAGAGAATTCCTTTATGATGGGCTTGGCAGCAACTATAGTACTTGTGCTTTCAAATGTCATTATATCTCTTTTAAGAAAACTGATTCCTGAAAAAGTAAGAATTCCAGCATATATAACAGTTATAGCAGGATTTGTAACTATTGTTCAACTATTAATGAAAGCATATCTGCCTGAGTTAAATAAGGCTTTAGGCATATATATTCCACTAATTGTTGTTAACTGTATAATTTTAGCTAGAGCGGAAGCTTTTGCTGCAAAGAATAATCCATGGTACTCATTACTTGATGGACTTGGCATGGGATTAGGATTTACACTTGCGATTACGTTAATAGGAATAATAAGGGAATTTTTAGGAAGTGGCGCAGTGTTCGGATTGCAAATTATTAAAAATATTCCCATGCCTTCAGTATTTGTTATGCCTGCAGGTGCCTTTCTGGTACTTGGTATGTTAATGGCTTTAATAAGCGCTATAACTCATAAAAAAACAGAAATCAAGGACTGCTCAGAATGTCCGATGCAATGTATGGAAAAAAAAGAGAAGGGAGATAACTAATGAATGGTGACACATTTAAGTTGATAATATATATATCGTTTGGCACTATTCTTATGAATAACTTCGTTCTTACGAATTTTTTGGGAATTTGCCCGTTTTTAGGAGTGTCAAAGAAACTTAACTCAGCTATGGGAATGGGGCTGGCCGTTATATTCGTTATGACTATAGCATCAATTGTAACCAATCTCACTAATAGGTATCTTTTAGTGCCAAACGGATTAGAGTATCTGCAAACATTAGCCTTTATTCTTGTCATAGCAGGTTTTGTTCAACTGATTGAATTATTTATGAAAAAGGTTACTCCGCCATTGTATAAGACACTGGGAATTTATCTACCATTAATAACAACAAACTGTGCAATATTAGGTGTAGCGCTTCTTAGTGTTCAAAATGAATACAATCTTTGGCAGAGTGCAATATATGGAGCTTCAGCGGGAATTGGCTTTTTGCTTGCTACAGTGATTTTTGCGGGTATAAGGGAAAGACTGGACCTTAATGATGTGCCAAAATACTTTAAAGGCCTTCCGATTGCGCTTATAACTGCAGCATTTCTTTCTATGGCTTTTTTAGGTTTTAAAGGAATATTCGGGTGAGGTGAAAAATGCTTAAAGAAATACTAATCCCAATTGCAATATTGGGGGGAATAGGCTTGTTTTTCGGAATTGCCTTAACGATAGCAAGCAGAGTATTTGAAGTGAAAAAAAA
>JAQVAJ010000184.1 GCA_028690885.1 Clostridia bacterium | reverse complement strand
TTGATACACCCTTTGAACCAGCTGTCCATCTTTGATAAAAAAGATAAATCATACCGTCTTTTATAACAACTTCAGGAACTACTGCATTGTGTATTATTGGATTATTCTTATACTTTTCAAAATGTATGCCATCTTCTGATATTGCTAAAGATACACTATGCGGCATTTCCAGTGAATGTGCTGAATAGTAAAGATATACCTTTTTATCTATCACTACCGCTGCAGGATCAAGTATGTGATTAGAGTCATACGCTTTTGCATCAGAGTTTACTTTTAGTATTGGTTCTTTTTCAATATATTCCCATGTAACTCCGTTAAATGCTTCAAAAGAACTTGTAGCAACACCCATCTGGTCGTGATTGTTATGATCCTGGCCTCGAAAATAGAAAAAAAGCTTATTGTCAAATTCCAGAATATCTGGATTTGCAGCATACTTGCTATAGAATGTACCAGGTGTTCTTTTTATTACAGGATTATTTATATATTTATTAAACATTTAAGACTCCAAACAATTTATTGACTATATGGATATCTTAGAATAAAAAAAAGACTAAGTAAACATCTATTTTATTAATTCAATCAGCTAGATATACAAATCATTGCATGCATATTAAAATAGATGTAGAATTTAATAAAGGTTCACAGCGGGGAATGCATGGAATTAACAAATGAACAAAAAAAGCAGATAGAACAGCTTCAGCAGGATAATAACAAAGATGTTATATCCGGCTATCTTGCTATTATTACAGCTACAGTACCATTAGTTATATGGCCGTTTTTTCCTCAAAGATTTTTCTTTCCTAAAATGGTGATGCTTTATGCATTTGCTCTTCTGATGTTGGTCTTTTTGGCTGCCTTAAAATTAAACATATTTTCAAAAAGATTATTCAAAGAACCAGCTGTGTACTCTGTGTTGTTTTTCATTGTATACACTACAGTAACTTTGTTCAGTTCCATTAATATGGATCTTTCGCTTTATGGAGCTCATGAAAGAAAAGAAACTTACTTTGTATTAGTAATATATGTACTGTTTTTTCTTGTAGCTGCAAATCATTATAGATATAAGAAATGGCATGTTATAGCTTTTGGAATAATGATTGGGTTGCTTTGCATATATGCAATATTCCAGTTATATGGACTTGAACTTATAGATTTAACTTTTCTATCTAAATACAAAATTTCAGCTTCATGGCATTATATAGCTTTCTCCACATTGGGAAATCCTAACTTTTTGGCTAGTATGCTTGCAATGTCTTTGCCGATTTTTGTATTTGCATTTATTAAGTCCGGCAACTATTTCTGGACAATACCAATGTCTTTGAATTATTTCGTATTATTGACAACCAAGACAAGAGGCGCATGGATGGCAGCATTCGTGTCATTTACTGTTTTGGTTGTGTTGATGGTTATAAAGAAGTACAGTATCAAAAATATTATAATATGCTGTGTTATACATATAGGGCTTACTGTTCTGTATGCATTACTGTTTTCCGGTTTTCTAGATAGAATTGTAAGTGCTGTTGATACCGTTGTCACTGTTGTCGCTTCAGATAATGAGCAGAAAGTAATGGAATCAGGGTCTTTCAGGATTGCTATATGGAAAGGGGTATGGATGCTTATTGAGAAAAAACCATTAACTGGATATGGTATTGAATCACTTAAACATGCAATATTTGCAGATGATCAGGTAAGAATGTTTCTAAGAGAGATAAGTCCGCAAATAGTGAATACAGACAAAGCTCATAATGAGTTTTTAAACATTTGTGTTTCAAGCGGGATACCTGCAGGAATTGCTTATCTTACAACCGCAATAATTGTTATAACCAAAGGCTTTATGAATATGAAAAAAAATCCTTTCTTGTTACCATTAACATGCTCAGTAACAGCATATTTTATACAAGGCATGTTTAATATAAGCAATAATGGGATAGCTTTCATATTTTACATTTTAATGGGAGTAATTATTGCTCTATCAAAATCAAATTCAAATAAAATAAAATTAAAGGATAATACTTAATGGAAAAAATCAGATTGCAGAAGTACCTTGCAAATGCAGGAGTAGCTTCAAGAAGAAAAGCAGAAGAATTAATAGCTAAAGGTGTCGTATCGGTAAATGGAAAGATAGTGAACGAAGTCGTTTTGGTTGATGATAATGATGATATAAGGGTAAATAATAAACCGATTAAAATTCAGGATAAGTTTTTATATTATGCATTTAATAAACCTGAAATGGTAATAACCTCAATGTCAGACCAGTTTGGAAGAAAAACGGTTTCGGACTTTTTTAATAAAATAGAAGAAAGAGTATATCCTGTCGGACGTCTGGATTATGATTCGTCAGGATTGATATTCATGACAAACGACGGGGATTTTGCAAATTATCTTATGCATCCAAAAAATCAAGTTACTAAAACATATTCTGTCTACGCTAAAGGTTCTATAACTAGTGATATTAAAAAAACACTAGAAGAAGGTGTAGATATTGGAGATTATGTTACAGACAAAGCAGAAGTTTTTGATATTGAAAATAACGAAGGAAGATGTACAGCTTTTATTTCCATAAAAGAAGGTAAAAACAGACAGATACGAAAGATGTTTGAGGTTGTTGGCATTAAAGTATATATGCTGCAAAGAGTTTCAATAGGACAGATATCTTTAGGGGATTTAAAAAAAGGCCGTTACAGATCTCTAACCGCAAAAGAGCTGGAAACATTAGGTTATTGTAAAAAGTAAATAATGATACTAATTACTACAATGTTATGAATCATTAATCATTTTAATTATATAGTTATAATTATTATGATACTTTTCCTTATTCCTAAAAAACGATTGAATGAATCTATCACAAATGATATAATGTATTGCAATGGGCATTAAAAAGATTACGAGGTAACTACATGAGTATGATAGAAAAAGTAAATGAACTAAAAAACAAAAAGCAGGAAGCATCGCTCGGAGGCGGACAGCTTCGAATAGAAGCTCAGAAGGCAAAGGGTAAGTTAACTGCGATTGAAAGAATCCACAAACTATTTGATGAAGGATCTTTTGTCGAGACTGATGCTTTTACACAATCTCGAAGTGTGGATTTCGATATGGCTTCCAAAAGAAAAGCAGGTGATGGTGTTATTTGCGGTTATGGCAGAATAAATGGACGGCCTGTTTTTGTCGCATCACAAGATTATACTGTATTGCATGGATCTGTAGGTGAAATGCATGCAAAGAAGATAACAAAAACTATTGATATGGCAGTTAAGACGGGTGTGCCGATGGTTTATTTGTTTGATTCAGATGGTGCAAGGATTGAAGAGGGTACTGATGTACTTGAAGCAATAGGTGAATTTATGGCAAAACAGACAATGGCTAGCGGTGTAATCCCTCAGATATCAGCTATATTAGGAAATTGTGCAGGTATCTCCTCATTAGCTCCAACACTATCAGATTTTGTATTAATGACAGAAAAAACAAGTTTCATGTACATGAATGGTCCAGCAGTAATTGAAAGTTCAACAGGCGTAAATCCTGGCAAGGATGATATCGGTTCAGCTTTAACTCATACAAGTTTAAGTGGTAATGCTCACATATATTATGAAAACGAAGATAAATGCATAAAAGGTATTAAAGATATTTTATCGTATCTTCCTGACAATAACTTATCAGAAGCGGTAAAAGTTGAATGTAATGATGATCCAGGCAGAGCTTCTGATGATATATATGAAGTAATAAGTGATTCATATGATATGAAGGATGTTATAACAAAGGTAACAGATAACTCCAGTTTTATGGAGATACAACCTGAATTCGGTCAGGGTATCGTAATCGGATTTGCCAGAATGAATGGTGATTCTGTTGGGATTGTTGCAAACAACCCAGCTGTTAATCAAGGTGCTCTTGATATGGATTCTGCTGACAAAGCAGCTAGATTCATTAGGTTACTAGACAGTTTCAATATACCTATACTTTCCTTTACTCATACATCCGGATATATAGCAGATGCACAGCAGGAAAAGAAAGGTCTCATTAGGCATGTAGCAAAAATGCTTTATGCTTTTGCTGAAGCATCTGTTCCTAAGATTAATGTAGTAACTGGTAAAGCAATAGGTGGTGCATTTGTAGCAATGAACAGCAAATCAATTGGAGCTGATGTTGTATATGCATATCCTACTACTGAAATTTCAATAATGGAAAGCGAAGCAGCAGCTAATGTAATATTCAGTAAGCAGATTGCTCAAAGCGAAGATCCTACAACCTTTAGAAAAGAAAAGGTTGATGAATATAGACAAAGATATGGTTTGGCATACGAAGCAGCTAACAGAGGCTATGTTGATGATGTAATTGATCCTGCATATACCAGAACATATGTAATAAGCGCTTTGG
>JAQVAJ010000183.1 GCA_028690885.1 Clostridia bacterium | reverse complement strand
GATTATTTAGAAGCAGAAGTTGAATTGGAGAATGATGGTCATGGTATTGATCTTATAAAAGATTTTAATGATCTTCAACAAGAATATATCAATGTATACAATGAAGGTAAGCAAGATGAGGTTGTCTCAATGCAGAATATACTTGAGAGCAGACATACTGAACTTCTTGCTTATCCTACTACAGGTGCATATATCCGTGCAAAAAGTGCGCTTGATGATTTACTTACTGAGATAAATACAAGAATACTTAAGAGTTTAGGACTTACATCAAATAGTGAAGGTTGTGACAGTTGTTCTTCAGATTCTTGTGAAGACGGTTGTTGCGGAGGCTGTCATTAATGGAAAATCTAACACCCATGATGAAGCAATATCTTGATACTAAACAGCAGTATAAAGATTGCATACTTATGTTTCGACTGGGTGACTTTTATGAGATGTTTTTTGATGACGCATTAACAGCATCAAAAGAATTGGAAATAACGCTAACAGGTAGGAATTGCGGTCTGGATGATAGGGCTCCCATGTGTGGAGTCCCATTTCATAGCGTTGATCCATATATTGCGAAACTGATTAAGAAGGGATATAAGGTAGCTATATGTGAACAGTTGGAAGATCCAGCTACTGCAAAAGGGTTGGTTAAACGAGATGTAACTAGAATAATTACACCCGGAACAGTAAATGAAAACACATTGCTTGAGGAAAAAGAGAATAATTATATAATGTCCTTATTTAAAAGAGGTGAAGTATATTCATTAGCTGTGTGCGATGTATCCACAGGTGCATTATACTCTTGCCAGATAATCTATGGTAATATTCTAAATAAGCTATTAAATGAGGTAGTCAAATTCAAACCTAAGGAGATTATTTCCAATTTTGATGCGAAGTTTGTAAAAGAGCATATTTCAGTATATTTTACTGATGTTGAGCCAAAGATATTTGATAGTAAATTACCTGATATAAAGATTGCAAGTAAAATAAAAGTCAACGATTTTGATATTTGGCGAAATGCCTGTGCTGGCCTGTACCAATACTTAAAAGATACTCGAAAAGCTGATTTGTCTCATATTACTTCTGTGAATGTATACGAACCAGAAAAATTTATGAATCTGGACAGTATTGCAAGACAAAATCTTGAACTTACTGAAAACTTAAGAGATAAATCACGATATGGAACACTTTTATGGGTTTTGGACAAGACATCTACTTCAATGGGTTCAAGAATGCTTAAAAAGTGGATTGAACAACCCTTAACTGATTTGTCTGATATCGATTTAAGACTAGATGCAGTTAGTGATATCAAAGATAAATATATTGTCAGACAGGAGTTAATGGAACTTTTTAAAAGCATTTATGACATTGAAAGATTAGTTTCAAAAACTGTAATGGCTAATGCTAATGGGAAAGATTTGTTAGCTTTAAAAGCTTCTTTTTATAAATTGCCGTTTATAAAACAGCTGTTAAGTAAACTCCAGGCAGCTTTATGTATACAGCTTAATGAAGATATTAATTGTTTTGAAACATTACACAAACTGATTGAAGACAGCATAAATGAAGATTGTCCAGTAATCCTTAGGGAAGGCAAGCTTATAAAAGAAGGCTTTGATGAGCAGGTTGACGAACTTCGAAAAGCAGCTCATGGAGGTAAAGACTGGCTTATTAAGTTTGAAGAAAAAGAAAAAGAACGAACCGGTATAAAAAAACTCAAAGTATCATATAACAAAGTATATGGTTACTATATTGAAATAACTAACAGTTTTGTTGACCAGGTACCACAAGACTATATAAGAAAACAGACTCTTGTAAACAGTGAAAGATATATTACTCAGGAGCTGAAAGATATGGAAGAGTCCATTCTTGGTGCAGAGGAGAAGCTTATAAGGCTTGAATTTGAGCTTTTTTGCAAAATAAGGGATACAATAGCATCTAGCGCTGAATCTCTTTTAAAAACAGCATACAGCCTTTCCGTTCTGGATGCACTGTGCTCTTTTGCGGAAGTTGCAGACAGGTATAACTACAATCGTCCAACCATATATGATAAATGTGAAATAGATATTAAGAGCGGAAGGCATCCAGTTGTAGAAAGAATGCCTAATTGTTCTGAATTCATACCAAATGATCTTTATATAAATAACGACAAGGACAGAACCTTGATAATTACAGGACCAAACATGGCTGGAAAGTCGACATATATGAGACAAGCTGCTCTTATAACCATTATGGCGCAAATTGGATCATTTGTACCCGCAGATTCTGCGAATATTGGTGTTACTGACAAAATATTTACCAGAATAGGAGCAACTGATGATTTGGCAGGTGGTAAAAGTACATTTATGATGGAAATGAGCGAGCTTGCATATATTCTTGAAAATGCTTCAGACAGATCATTATTAATACTTGATGAAATTGGCAGAGGAACTAGTACATTTGATGGATTATCCATTGCTTGGGCAGTTATAGAATACCTTAATGAAACAAGACGCTGCCGAACCTTGTTTTCCACTCATTATCACGAACTGACTGTTCTAGAAGATAAATTTGAAGGAGTAAGAAATTACTATATTTCAGCAATTAAGAAAGATAAGGATATTGTCTTTCTTAGAAAAGTAAAACGGGGAGCGGCTAATGAAAGCTATGGTATTGAAGTTGCAAGATTAGCAGGCGTTCCAGAACAGATAACGGTTAGAGCTGGAGAGTTCTTAACAGAACTGGAAAGAAGCGAGAATAAAAGAAGTCGCATTAAAAAAAAGGAAGCATATATGGATGGGCAGGTAGGTATCTTAGAATTCAATAATCAGGGGAACGGAAATAAAGAGATTATAGATATATTGAAACAATGTGATATTCAGAAGATGACACCTCTAGAAGCTTTAAATAAGTTATATGAGCTTAAGAGTAAAGTATGAAAGGAATAATTCATGAGCGGTAAGATTATAATACTTGATGAGTTTACTGCCAACCAGATTGCTGCAGGAGAGGTAGTGGAACGTCCTGCGTCGGTCCTTAAGGAGCTTATTGAAAACTCTATTGATGCTAAAGCCGACAGAATAGATATAGAAATAAAAAATGGCGGTATTGGTTATATCAAAGTATCTGATAACGGAAATGGAATAGATAAAGATGATATTCCGATGGCATTTGAACGTCATGGAACAAGTAAAATAAGACAGATTTCAGATATATACAATATATCAACTATGGGATTCAGAGGAGAAGCACTGCCAAGCATTGCTTCAGTTTCAAATGTTTCCATTACTACAAAGACAAAAGAGCAGGATTTCGCTGTAAAAGCTGTGTATGAGGCTCTTGAACAGAAATCTATATCAAAATCAGCCAGACCACAGGGAACAACAATTGAAGTTAAAAATTTGTTTTTTAACACTCCTGCAAGATATAAGTTTTTAAAAGGTGATAAGCAGGAAGCAAGATATTGCACGGATATAGTTTTAAGGCTGGCTCTTGCAAATACACATGTTGCATTTTCTATGATATCCAACGGACAGGAGGTAATAAGGACAAATGGGGATAACTTACTTTTAAACTGCATATATGGCATATATGGAAGAGATATAGCAAAAGACATTATAGAAATCAATGCAAAAACCGATGATTTTACTGTATCAGGATATATAGGCAGACCATTTGCTTCAAGAGGAAACAGACAACATCAGAGCCTTTTTATAAATAACAGATATGTAAAATACCCAGAACTGAATGCTTCTATTGAAAGGGCTTATGAGACCAGAATCATGAAAGGGAGATTTCCATTTTATGTTTTAAAACTAAATATTCCATCACAAAACGTTGATGTAAATGTACATCCATCAAAAATTGAGGTGAAAATATCCAATATTTCTGAAATATTCGGTAAATTAAACTATATTTTAAAAGAATCTCTTGATAAAGAACAAAAAGCTATGGAACCATCAGTTATAAGGCCTTCATATACAAAATATAAAGAGCAGGAAGATTCAAAAACAGTTTCAGATTTTAACAATCAACTTTCTGCTTTTTCAAAAGAAATTCAAGAAAATAGAAATAATAAAGAGGAAGAAAATACTCTAAAGGAATCGATTATTAACTATCAAAACTACATAAAAGAAGAATCTATAAATAAGCAAGATGTAATTACATGCGAAAATAATGACATAAAAGCAAAAACAGATATAAAAGCAAATATAACGAATCAACATCATGCAATTATTGATGAAGCATATAGAATTGCAGGACAGATACTTAATACATACATAATAATTGATAAACATGACTATATATATGTCATTGATCAGCATGCAGCACATGAAAAGATATATTTTGAACAACTAAAGGAAGAATATGAGGATCGAAGCATTGTATCTCAGCAGTTAATGATACCCATAGAGCTTGTAATAACAAGCTCTGAAATGC
>JAQVAJ010000182.1 GCA_028690885.1 Clostridia bacterium | reverse complement strand
TCGTCCACTTTCTTGATAATACTGTCTATCCAGCCGAAACAGAGAGCTTCTTCCAACGCTTCTATATATTTTATGGACCCGACATTCGCTTGCTTTTTATAATAAATCATCCAAATGCCCATACTCTTATTATGGTTTTTTTCTAGCCAATTCCGAAATGATTCCCGGTTATCAAAAAAAATATGCTCAAGTTCTTTCATGTCAACTATTTATATATTATTTTGCTCACACATTGCGTTCGCGGATTATTTATTCTAATAATGATTTTATACCTTCTCTATATGATGGATAGTTTGGAGTCCAGCCAAGCTCTCTTTTTATCAAATCATTCGAAACTTTAGTGTTCATTGTTAAAGTGTTAAATATATGTTTCCCCGTAACAACTCTGAGTAAAGGGTTGGGGATATTTATAATTTTCCTGGCTCCGAATGCTTTTGCCAAATGCAACATGAAGTCTTTTACTCTTACATTTTCATTATCACTAATAATAAATCTTTTTCCAACAGGCAGCTTTTCTATCGCCAAAACATAAGCATCTGCACAATCATTTACGTGAATCCGCGGCAAAAAATTACTCCCTCCGCCAAGAATGACGATTCTTCCATTTTTTGCCATGTTTATAACCTTGCCAAACATTCCCCCATTTCCATAAATCTGAGCAGGTAGCATTTCAATAAGAGGTATTGAACTATCACGTTTTATTATATCAATCATTTCATCATAACATCTTCCCAACGCAGCCATTCCTTTCCTGGCTATCGGCCAACTTTCATCAGCTATCTCATTGCCCTTTGTGTCAAAACTTGCTCCCGAGGTAAGAATTAATGGACAAGTAAGCCGTTTTGCCAATTCAATTGTGTTATTAAGATATTGTCCGGTAATTCTTTCAAGTTCTTTGAATTTTTTATCAGAGATCCTTCCGGGCTTAAACGGGATCATAGCAGTATAAACCAATACGTCAACCCTGCCTGGTATTTCTATTTTATCAGCCTGTAAAATATCTCCCTTAATAAATCTCACCCTCGATTTATCAAAAAGCATATCATGGTAAGGGTTTCGGGAAATAATTGTCACCTCATGACGTCTGTCAATCAATCTTTTGACGAGATGTGAACCTAAAAATCCTGTTCCCCCAATAAGTAAAATATTCATATATCATCGCCATGTAATATCAACCGGATTGCGCCTGGGCACAGAAGTAATTGTATATTTGGAGTACCCAAACAGCATTGGGCAAGCTGCTTTGCGCCCCTCAGGCAGACATAAAAAATCCTGTAATGGTTTGTAATTTTCCAGAGCCATTATTACGAAGCCGGCCCAACATGTTCCTATCCCAAAAGAAGGTGCGGCAATATCAAAATGAGTCAGTGCAATAATCGCCTCCGTGGGATCGTTAATCGGTTCGGCGGGGACATGAGCAAAAAGTAGATGAGGAGCTCTATGGGAAATTAAATCTGTCCCGTTATCCCAGGCAGATATTAAAACAGGCACATAAGGTGCAAGCGGATGTGATGTGTTTAGTATGGTTCGCATCCAATCAATTGTTAAACATGCAACTTGTTGTACAATGGAAGGTTCAAATATTACAAGCCATTTTACCGGTTGGCTGTTCCCTCCCGAAGCGGCATAACGGGTTACATCAAGAACTTTAGTTATTAATTCTTTGCTAACCGTTTCAGAAGAAAAATGCCTCACTGAACGTCGTTTTTTAATATATAATGATAGATTCTGCGACTCAATCCGACCTTCGGAAGCAGTTATGTCCATTTTATCATCGAGCAGAAAATTTAATGTAAGAGCCTTCTGCGGACAAAATGATTCACAATGTCCACATTTGATACAAAAACCGGATTTTTCGTCAGAAATTTCTGGATAACCGGAAACAGAATGATTATCAATAATTTTTGTTACACATACTGTTACACAGGTATTGCATTTAATGCATAGTTTCTCATTTATTATTATCACGGGCATTGTCTATATTGTTACATTTTCAAAATAATCTCAATCGCTTTTTCAAGTAGTTCATCTTTACCCTTTCTTATCCCGTCTATTGTGGGCCTGACTTCAATGTCAGGGACAATTCCAATTCTTTGTGTTTGTTCTCCGTTGGGATAATATACTCCGAGCCCGGAAATCATTGTTTTTAATCCGCCCGGCAACATAATTTCAGAAACATTGCCGTCGGCTCCCGCAGTAGTACTCCCGACAATCGTTGTATTATCTCCTGCTCTGAATGCCATTGCAGTATATTCTGCCTGGCTTTGAGTAAATTCGTTGACTAATACAATCAACTTCCCTTTATACGGGTTATTCGTTCCGGGGATTACCAGCTCGTCTGTAAATGCAAACTCGCCGGGATTATTAATATTCCCATGTGTAAATTTCACAAATGGCGCCGAAGATGTACTAAAAAAAGAGCCTAATGTAAAAGGAACAAAAGCAGATGGATAATTGCGGATATCAATTATGATGCCCCGTGTGTTTATAAATTCTTTTTTAATTACAGGGATATCCGAATCTTTGATTGACATAAGGGTTATATAGCCAATATTATTATCAAGTAAGCGATAGCACTTATCATCATTTTTTCTAAACCATCTATAGATATTTAATTCGTTACCGGGATATAATCGTATCTTTTTTGTTTTACATATTCCATTTTGTGAGTACTCCACCTCTATTTCATCTTTTTGTGAACGCAGTATGTCTGCAGCAATATCCCGTAGCCGTGCCGCTTCATTTGAAGCCGGATAATATATTGATATATCCGATACTATTTTATTTATTTTTTTCCCGTCAATAGCGGTAACAATATCTCCAATGTTAAGTCCGGTGTCATTTTTTAATTCGGGGTTATAATAATCAGTTACAACAAGTTGATTTTCAATAAATCTAACATTAACTGGTGCATAGTATGTACCTTTCCACTCTTCAATTTTATTATTTCCTCCCCATAAATTTGCATGGGTATCCTGAGTTTCTCCGATAATCCTGATGGCTGTCTGTTCGTATTCCAACTCATCTTTTGCATTAATAAATATTGGAATATACTCTTTAAGCGTAGTATTCCAGTCTTTATCTGTCAAATATTTGTTAGGGAAAAAATAATTGATGATATTCCAGTATCTGTATAAAGCCAATAACCGGAATCCGGCATCCGGATAAGGCATATTCCCATAAGCGTTTTCGTTTTCAAACTTTGGATTACCAATACCAGGATCCAGTTTAACATAAAAATGATTTCCCTGATTTCTGTTATTATAAATATGATTCAGTTTGTTCCTTAACGGTTCTGAAAGTATGCTGTTTGCTATCCATGTCAGATCCGGTTTAAGGAATACGTCTTCTGGAGTTGTTTTATTTGTTTGGCACTCGTCTATATTTCCTAAAGTTTCAATCCACTTAAGCAGAAGCTCTTCTTTACCCGATTCATCTGAATCGTTTAAATAATCCGGAATAAACCTAAATAATTCATAATCCCAGTTATAATTACCTTTGGCAATCTCAGGATGATAATATTTTAAAAAACCCCAAACCTTGCCCAATAATTCCAGATTATCTATTCTTTCCGGGAATAAATTTATTGTATCTATCCCTGATCCATTGTCAAAATCCGTATCAAGAGAAGCCGCAGGGAGCGGAGGCTTCTTTTTCCTGATTGTTTGCACATCTTTCCCGTCAATGGATAACACAAAATCATCAAACCACGCCTCACCATTCCCTGTCAACATACCGGCAATATAAATAGTTTCGGCTTGTTCCGGATATTCTAGTTTAATAGAATATCTCTGCCAGTCTTTTGTCCCGGAAATATTCTGCTCCTGCATATTATCAAATGCCAAAGACCCGTTTTCGCCATCAATCCTAAGTAATAAACCGGCAAATCCGTCTTTCACGTCTTGTGTCTTTATATAGCCTTTAAGCTCTATGGTTTTCCCCGTGAATTCAGCGGGTATTTGATAGGCAATGCATCCAAATTGTCCTTTACCTGTGGATGATATTTTCCCTGATTTTTGCCCTGAATGGACTAAAGAATCAAGGGTAATAACGTAGTCTCCCCACTTCATCCATCCGTCTGGAAGTGCCGTGGTATCACTTTGCCTTTCAAATCCCAGGTTAAATTTTTGGTCTCTTTGTGTTTGACAGCTTATTACAAAGAAAATCAGAATAATGAACGTGACTTTTTTCATAGCAGCATTAGTTTGCATATCTTAAATTTTGGTCACTGAGGCAAACGTTCTTTTTATACCCTTTCTGTATTTCACCGCAGAATAACCAAATATAACAAATAGTCCTTCTCTGCTGGCATACTTTATTCCATGCTCTTCCCTGAAATTTTTAGCTTTTTTCCCATTTTGAATTAAGGGATGTATCGCACCTAACATACAAGTTCCCAAGCCCA
>JAQVAJ010000181.1 GCA_028690885.1 Clostridia bacterium | reverse complement strand
CATTTGATCTTAATGGTGAAGAACAGCTTACAGGTACGGTAACAGGGCTGACATATCTTCCTTCGGACGATGAATTCGGATACAGTTTTGGCATGTTGTCTGGTTATTCAGAGTCTGTATTGCTTGGTAACGAAGCAGTATGTATAGTGCCAAATACAATGCTGGAAAAAATGACCGGACAAAAAGAAGTTATTTTTCTAAGGCAAAGCGAATTCAGCGAATTTGTTGAGTATAAGATTGTAGGTACCCATGAAGGAAAACCGGATGATATTTTCTGTTCATTCTCAAGTTTTAATGAAAACCTTTCAAGAGATGAATACAACATATATTCCTTCGGGTTTCTCTTGTCAAATGCTAAATACAATGAAAATGTCGCTGAAATACTGAAAAAGTACTTTATTGAACCCTCTATTTCAGGAGCTGTAACAAGAAAAGCGAATGAACTAAAATTACCGTTTAGATATGCTTATGTAATGCCGAAAGGAAATCTTGATGATGTTATAAAACCCATAGAATCGGATATTCAGAAACTTATGATAGTTGAACCCTTTTTATTCATACTGTCTGTTGCTACGGGTTTTGTAGTGAGCCTTTTGTCTACTAAGAACAGAAAAGCGGAATTCGCTATTATGAGAAGCCTTGGGACAGGAAAAGCAATGGTATTTTTTGAAGCATTTTTTGAACAGTTTATACTAAGCCTGATAGGAATATTACTGGGTATCGGAGTGTTCTTCGTGATATATCAGTCTGATACGGTACTGGTTCTATGGAAAGTATTAATATTTTTTGCATGCTATATGTTCGGTACAGCAATATCTGTACTAAATATTGCCATGATAAATGTAATGAAGATAATGAAATCAAATGAGTAAAGGAGACGAAATGAATAAAGAAGAAAAAATACTGGAAGTCAATAATGTTATTTATGAGTACAGAAACAAATACCAGACAGTGAAAGCTGTGAATGATTTCAGCTTTGATTTTAAGAGAGGTAAGTTTTATGCGATTGTCGGAAAATCCGGATCAGGCAAAACAACCCTTCTGTCAATGCTTGCCGGGCTGGATGTACCGAAGGAAGGCTCTGTGCGTTATAGCGGAAAGGACACAAAGAATATAGATCTTGATAAGTACAGAAGAGATGATGTTACAGTAATATATCAGGATTTCAATCTGTTTCCCCTTCTTACTGCGATTGAGAATGTTATGTACCCATTGCATCTTAAGGGAATAAAAGATAAGGAAGCAAAGGTTACAGCTCAGAAAATGATGGATTCAGTCGGGTTGGATTCGTCGTTTCATAAAAGACTACCCTCAATGCTTTCAGGCGGTGAGCAGCAGAGAGTCGCAATAGCACGTGCGCTGGCCTCTGAAGCATCTGTAATACTTGCTGATGAGCCTACTGGTAATCTGGATTCTGAGAACGGGGCGAATATAATCGGACTGTTAAAGGATCTTGCTCATACAAAGAACTACTGTGTTATAGTTGTTACTCATGATTTAGGGATATCATCTGATGCAGACCAGGTGTTAAGTATGAAAGATGGAAAGCTTATGCTAGAAGAAGCGGATAAAAAGAACTGAACTTTTATTACTTCTCCATAAGCCTCATAAACTGATGCTTGTTAACGGTTTCTTTTGCTTTTAATGCATTTGTAGCTTTTATAACTTTATCCTGATGTAAGAAGCTTTCTTCCATCGCGTGAATTAAGGATTCTTTTGTGACATCTTCAAGTTCTAAGCATGTTGAGCTTTCAATATAGCTCATGAAACCTGAGACCTTGACATCATATGATATTCCTACTACAGGAACATAATTTGCAGCTGCAAATATGAGGGCATGAAGCCTCATGGCTATAACCTGCTCCATTTTTGACATGAATGCGACTACCTGCTCAGTAGGATATCTTTTATGGATTAAGTAGTAAGGAGTAGATAACAGTTCTGCTGTCTTTTCTGATACAGTAAGGTCCTTTGGATACTCCATAGGGAAGAATACAGTAATATACCCGAACTTTTTGTACATGTATTCGCAGGCAAGAGCTATCTGGTCATATCTGTTAAAACTCTTCCAGCTTCTCAAGGCCAGACAGATATATTTCCCGTCCAATGGGATGTCTTCTGAAATGAAAATCTTATGCGTATTATTTTTCTCGGCATTCATATTTACAGCCGGGTCTGCCGACACCTCGATTAAAGGTTTTGTTACGCCTAAAGACTGTAATTCTTCTTTTGAAAGATGATCGCGTACAGTTATTACATCAACATATTTATCAATTATATTCCCAGACAGCCTTCTGTTAAAAGGTCTGGATATGGGTCCTATACCGCATCCGAACATAATCACTTTACATCCCAGTTTTTTAGCAAGATAAAGTGTAGAAGTGTAAAAGAAAAGGGATCTTGATGATGTTACATCCTGAATCAGAGAACCTCCTCCGCTAACGAATATTTTGGATTTCTTTAAAATGAACAGCAGCTTTATTACATTGAAAGTATATATGGTCTGAACTCTGTCAATAGATTTCTCCTTCTTTGGTTTTAAAGTCATTACACATATATCCATGTCAGGGTCAATGTTTCTCATGCTTAAAAGAGTGGTATATTTTATAGCTTCATCACCTGCATTGCCTTTTCCGTAAGCTCCGCATATTACAACCTTATTGCGCTCCTTCTGATTGAAGTGCTTTAATATGAGTGAGTAAATCTCTTCCTGCTTTTTCTTCATTGCTTTCAATGAGAAGTTAGCCTTTGTATGTTCATAAACAGCCTTCTGCATTGATACCCGTCTGTTTTTATCCTGTGACAGTTCAATAAGATAATCGCCTAAAGTCTCATAATCCCTTGGTTCGAATATATATCCTGTAACTTTCTGGTCGATAAGAGAGGTTGCTCCTCCTACATTGCTCGATACCGGAATAGCCCCAGCCCTTATGCCTTCTGTCAAAGAGTAAGGGAAAGTCTCGCTAAGTGAAGATATTACATCGATGTCTATTACCCTGAAGAAAGAATCCACATCATCTATCCAGCCAAGGAAGTGGACCTTTTCACCTACTCCAAGACTTTCAGAAAGATTAATAAGCATCTGCTTATCCTCTCCGTCTCCGCCTATAAGGAGCCTCATGTTATTATTCTTCTCATGGGCTTTTGCAAAGCCTTTTATAAGGGTTGGGATGTCCTTGACTTTTGTAAGACGTGCGGCAATACCAATAATCAGTTCGTCGGTGTTATATGGAACTTTGTATTTCTCAAAGTAATCCTGTTTTGATACATCAGGTATTTTCTTCTCAAAATCAATACCGTTATATATAGAGAACATGTTATATGCTTCAAATCCTCTAGATATCAGGGTTCTTGCGAATTGCTCTGTAACTGCAACATGAAACCTGATTATCCTCAATGCAAAGGTATTGAACAAGCCAATGGTAGCCTGTTTGAATATATTATGCATATAGTCTTTTCGGTAATCGGAGTGTATTGTTGTGGTAACACATGCACCTCTGTGGTTTTTTAGAAACAGGCCCATCATGTTGGCTTTTGCTCCATGACAGTGCACTATGTCAGGTTTAAAGTTGTCATATATCAAAAAAAGGTCATGGATATCTTTAAATATGATACCGCTTTTTATTTCCACTACATCAATACCTGCATCTTTTGCGGTTTTGGCAAAATCCCCATACCGAAAGGAGACAAGCTTTAAGGTATTCGAACCAGAAAGCTCTTTCACCAAAGAAATTATATGGGTTTTCGCTCCACCGATATCACCGCCACCTGCAAGATGCATTATCCTCATATGGACCTCACTTTAAGTTTTCAGGATTGAGACACAGAAGCTGTTCTATTACGAATATGCCGTTTTTGCGTATTAATGTATCATCAAACCAGATTTCGCCTCCGCCATACTGTTCTGTCTGTATACATACCAAATCCCAGTGAATTGCTGAGTTGTTTCCATTTGGAGCTTCATCATAACAGGTACCTGGAGTAAAGTGGAAGGAGCCACATATCTTCTCATCAAAAAGAGTATCCTTCATGGGGTCTAATATATATGGGTTGACACCTATTGCAAATTCTCCGACATATCTTGCGCCTTCGTCAGTATCAAGAGTCTTATTCAAATGCTCGGTATAGTTTGCTGTCGCTTTTACTATCTTGCCTTTTTCAAATTCCAGACGAATATTTTCAAAGGTTTTACCTTCATGCACTGAAGGAGTATTAAAGGTAACATAGCCGTTTACTGAATCTCTTACAGGTGCAGTGAATACCTCTCCGTCAGGTATGTTCATTTCACCAGCACATTTAATGGCAGGTATGTCTTTTATAGAAAAAGACAGGTCGGTACCTTCTCCCTTAATATGCACTTTATCGGTCCTGTTCATAAGTTCAACAAGATTATCCATTGCATCGCTCAT
>JAQVAJ010000180.1 GCA_028690885.1 Clostridia bacterium | reverse complement strand
ATAAAGGAGATGTGTTATTTATGGGTTTTTCTTCTTCTTTTTCTTGTTTATCATCTTTCTTTGCACCTTCTTCAGAAAGATAAATTTCAATAGGAAGGAACTTACAGTATTTCTCCAAAATTTCTCTCATCTTCCAAACATTGATAAGATCCTTGTTTTCCTTATCTGAATTAATATGAAGAATTATGTCAGTTCCATGAAACTGCCTGGTTCCTTCATTCATTTCATAACCTGAAGCACCATCAGATTTCCAATACACAGCTGATTCGTCTTTAAGATATGATTTTGTCTGGATTTCAACTAATTCAGATACCATAAATACTGAATAAAAACCAAGTCCGAAGTGACCTATTATTTGATCCTGAGCATCTGTTTTGTCTTTGTATTTTTCAAAAAAGTCAATTGCACCAGAAAAAGCAATCTGATTTATGTACTGTTTGACTTCATCAAAGGTCATTCCGATACCATTATCAGAAATAGTTATAGTCTTATTCTTTTTATCAACCTTTACATCAATTCTGTACTTATCAGGCTTCTCAACTTCACCTATAGCGACTACTTTTTTGTGTTTTGTTATAGCATCTATCGCATTTGATACTACTTCTCTTAAAAAGATATCCTTATCAGAATAAAGCCATTTCTTTATTATTGGCAGGATATTCTCCGTATTAATTGATATGTTTCCTTTTTCGTTCATCTTATACCTCCATATAAATTATTCAACAATTTTTTTTATATAATTGAATCATTTAATATGATTCATACTTTCTAAATATTTATAGTTCATAAAATGCTGCAGTATAAAATACTGCCTGTACTGCAGCTGTATCTGCTCTTAATATCCTTTTGCCTAAATGTGCTGATAATATACCGGCTTTGTTCATATTTTCTATTTCAAATTTTTCAAACCCACCTTCAGGGCCAATAAAAATGTTAATTTTCTTTATTTCCATCGAAACTGCTTGCATTAGAAATTTCTTTATTGAGTTTTCCTTTTCAGCCTCATAACATACCAACGAAATATAATCACTATCTTGGTTCATCTTGGTATCACTAATTGCTTCATTAATACTAACAGGTTCGTTAACAAGAATCAGTTTTCCTCTTTTACTCTGCATACAGGCTAGCTTAGCAACTTTATTCCATCTGTCTGCTTTTCTGCTCTTTTTTTTATCATCTATATCCACTATTGTATTACTTGTAATTACAGGTACAATCGAATTTACTCCTGTTTCTATACATTTCTGTAATAAATTATCAAATCTGTCTCCTTTTAAAATTGCTGCATAAAGAGTAATATTGCATTGAGGTTCATTATCGGTTTCAATTTTATCATTTAGCAAAACAGTACAGTATTCTTTAGTGAATTCCTCAACATTACCTATATAAACATTGTTTTTCCCATCAGAAATTTCTATATTTTCATTAATTCTAATACGTAAGGAATTCTTAAGATGATTATAATCATCATCTTTAATACTTATTAAGCTTCCTATATCAATTTTCTGATCAGTAAAAAACCTATGCATCTACTTTCTCCCTGTCAATACAACCCATCCGTTCATTCTTTGAGATGAAATATCTTTTAAACCGCAACTTTCCATATTTTTTATAACCTCTTGCTCTCTTTCTTCAATAATACCGCTACATATTACATAAGCATTATCTGCTGCGAGGTTATAAAGATTAGGCAACATGGCATTTATTACATCAGGAACAATGTTTACAAATATAACATCAAATGGCCCTTTTTGTTTTAATAACTCATATAACTGTTTATCATAAATTAAATTACCCAAAAAAGCTTGAGATAATGCTTCTAATCCATTAACTTCAGCATTTTTCATCACAGTATCAACACTTGACTGCTCAATATCAAAAAAAACGCCTTTTTTTGCTCCAAGAGTTAATGCTGAGATACCTAATATTCCAGATCCACAACCAGCATCCAGCACATTTTCATCGCCTTCTATTAGCTTTTCAGCTTCATATAGGCACAATTTAGTTGTTTCATGTGTTCCTGTGCCAAAACTGCTACCTGGGTCTAGTATAACTACTTTTTTGTTTTCTGTATTATCATATTCTTCCCATGATGGCTTTATAACAAGCCTTTGTCCAATTTCAATAGGCTTAAAATACTTTTTCCAGTTATTTTCCCAGTCTTCATCGCTAACTTTTTCTGTTTCTACATTATCGTATATTTTTAGTATCTTATCTAGTTGCTCTCTGCCTTGTTTATTATCGTGTAAATATGCTGTAACACTGCTTTTAACATTTAAAAGATCCATTAAACTTTCATCAATATAGTCCCAGTTAAAAGCTTTACTTTCTAAAAATTCTGAAAAATCAGTACTATCTTCCACCGTACATCCATTAATGCCAATGTCGGTAAGAAATACTTGTACTTTTTCTAAATTTTCTCTTTCAGAGTTGATTTTTACCTTTATCCATTCCATTAGAAAATTCTCTTTTTCTTTTTTTCCTTACCCGATTTTTCTCCTAGTAGTTCAGAATATGCAATCAAGGCTTTTTTCTGATCTTTTGTAAGTTTCTTAGGTACATCTACATAAACTTCAAATATCTGGTCACCCCTGCTATCCTTATTAAGAACAGGAATGCCTTTTCCTTTTATAGTGAACAAAGTATTGTTCTGAGTACCATCAGGTATGTTATATTTTATATCTCCATCAAGTGTTGGAACAGTTATCTCGTCTCCCAATACTGCTTGTGAATATGATATGGGAATCTTACAGTATACTGTTGTATTTTGTCTGGTAAATACCTCATGTGGTAAAACAGTTATGTGCACTAATAAGTCACCTGAAGGTCCATTGTTATTTCCTGCGTCACCCTGTCCTCTAAGTGAAATAATCTGATTGTTATCTATACCTTTTGGTATATTGATATCAATCTTTCTAGTAACTTTATTGTGTCCTGCTCCCTTGCAGGATTCACAATACTCATCTATTATCTTACCTTTTCCATTACATTTATTACATGTTGTAGCAGTAATCATCTGACCAAATAGAGTATTCTGCTGTATACGCATTTCTCCAGTACCACGACACTGTGGACAGGTTTTCATACTCTTTCCGTCTTTTGCTCCTGTACCGTTACACTTTTCGCAATTCTCGTTTCGAGTTATACTTAATGTCTTTTTTGTACCGAAAGCCGCTTCCTCAAATGTGATTTTTACTGCTTCTTTTATATCTCTACCGCGAGTTGGTGCATTTCTTCTTGAAGAAGAAGATGAAAATCCTGATGAGAATCCGCCTCCAAAAATATCATTGAAAATATCAAAAGGATTAAATCCACCAGAAAATCCTGATGAAAATGAACCATTGAGACCATCAAATCCAAACTGGTCATACTGCCTTCTTTTTTCCGGATCACTTAAAATGCTATATGCTTCACCAACTTCTTTGAACATGGTTTCAGCTTCAGCAGTTTTGTTAATATCCGGATGATATTTCTTAGCTAATACTCTATATGCTTTTTTTAACTCATCATCAGTTGCGTTGCGGTTAACGCCTAATACTTCATAATAATCTCTTTTATCTGCCACAAGTAACGCCCCTTGTCTATATTTTTTTATGCTCAAGCGGCGATTTTTCAATCGCCGCCTGAGCGACCGATTCATTATATACTATCTTATTTTATTTGTCATCGTCAACAACTTCATAATCTGCATCATAAACGTTATCATCTTTTGAAGTGTCTTGATTCTGGTCAGTATGTGCGTTTGGATCTTCTTGTCCTGGAGCGCTGCCTGTCTGCTTATACATCTGCTCAGAGAATTTATATACTTCCTGCTGTAAGGATTCTGTAGAAGATTTAATCTGTTCAATATCTGTTCCCTTAAGAGTTGTTTTTAAATTCTCGATAAGCTCTTCAATTTTGGATTTTTCTGAAGCATCAACCTTGTCAGAGCTGTCTTTAAGTAATTTTTCTGTCTGATAAATTAAAGAATCAGCATTATTTCTAACTTCAATTTCCTCTTTCTTGAGTTTATCTTCTTTCTCATGAGCTTTAGCATCGTTAACGGCTTTATTGATTTCATCCTCGTTAAGGTTAGTTGAAGCAGTGATAGTAATCTTCTGCTCATTTCCTGTTCCGAGATCTTTTGCTGAAACATTTACTATACCATTTGCGTCTATATCAAATGTAACTTCAATCTGAGGTACTCCTCTTGGAGCAGGAGCTATTCCAGTAAGCTGGAATTTTCCCAGTGTTTTGTTGTATTGAGCCATTTCTCTTTCACCTTGTAGTACATGAATATCAACGGCTGTTTGACCGTCTGCAGCTGTTGAGAATACTTGTGACTTCTTAGTAGGAATTGTTGTATTCCTTTCGATAAGCTTTGTGCATACTCCACCTAGAGTCTCAATACCCAAAGAAAGTGGTGTAACATCTAATA
>JAQVAJ010000179.1 GCA_028690885.1 Clostridia bacterium | reverse complement strand
GTGGTTATGGAAAAGATAAGAATTGGCGTCGTAGGTGTGGGAAGAGGTTCGACTATGATGAAGTACTGCCAGACACAGCAGGATGCAGAACTGGTAGCTATCTGTGATAACTGGGAAGAAGGTCTTTTAAAGAAAAAACAGGAACTTGGAGATAGTATTGCCTATTATTCATCATTTGATGATTTCCTTAATCATGATATGGATGCAGTAGTTCTTGCTAATTTTGCAAATGAGCATGCCCCATATGCAATTCGCGTTCTTGAAAGAGGAATGCATGTCCTTAGCGAGGTACTGCCGTGTCAGACAATGGCAGAAGCTGTGTTGCTTGTTGAGACCATTAAAAAAAGCGGTAAAATCTATTCATATGCAGAAAATTACTGCTATATGTCAGCACCGCGGGAGATGCGTAAGCTTTATCGTGAGGGTAAACTTGGAGTTTTTGAATATGGTGAAGGTGAGTACATGCATAATTGCGAATCTGTTTGGCCTAGGATAACACATGGGAATAAAGATCACTGGCGGAATAATATGTATGCTAACTTTTACTGTACCCATTCTATCGGGCCTCTGATTCATATAACAGGGCTTAAGCCAATATCGGTAGTCGGATTTGAACTGCCTTTCAACTCAAGAATGGAAAGAATGGGTGCTAAATCCGGAAGTGCGGCTATAGAGATGATCACACTTGAGAACGGTGCTGTAATAAAAAGCCTTCATGGAGTAGGGTGTTCGAAAAATTCTGTCTGGTATAGCATATATGGCTCGCTTGGAAGGATTGAAAGTTCAAGGGAGGATGCGCAGTATGGCGCTTACAACCGTATATTCACAAACCTTGACAGATATGAAGGTGAATGTTTTAACCGTCCAAATACTTACTGTCCTGGAGCAGATGAACCTTCTTCTTCTGGAAAATGGGAGCATGGCGGTTCCGATTACTATACTATGTATAACTTCATTGATCGTATTCGAGGGAATAAAGATGCTGAGATAATTGATATATATGAAGCGCTAGACATGTTTCTTTCAGGAATGTTCGCATATAGATCTGTTCTTGCAGGGGGGAAACCAATGAGTATACCAGACTTAAGAATAGCTGCACAAAGAGATAAATGGCGAAATGACACCTGGTGTACTGACTCTGTAGTTGCAAAAGATCAGCTTGTTCCTTCATATTCAAAAGGTAATCCGGTCATTCCGGATGAAACTTATCAAAGGGTTTATGATAAATGGAGAAATAGCTGATTCCTTTAACTAGAAGTAAATTATGCTCAAATCATCAAGCCAGAATCTGTATGGCTGATATAATCGCATTAGTGAATGTATTATGATGATATAAGGGGTTAATTTTGAAAAACTTCATAATCCTTACAAGAGCAATTGAATATATAGAACAGAACCTCACAGAACCTTTGAAAAGAGAAGATATCGCAAAGTACTGTTATGTGTCACTTTCATGTCTTGAGAAACTGTTCAGTTATGCATTGCATACAAGCATTAAGTCATATATTGATAAACGTATAATGACAAAAGCAGCAAAGGATATCATTAGTTCTGAGTATTCTATTACTGATATTGCAATGAAGTATCAGTATTCCTCAGTAGAAGTATTTACCCGTTCATTTAAAAGAGTGTGGTATGTGAATCCTTCGCAGTTTAAGGACAACTGGAAGTTTACAGGTATCTACCCTAAAATCGATTATCAATACAAGAAAGGAGACGATTTGTATATGGCGAGAAAAAGAGTAGATATAAGCGAAGCATATGATTACCTTCGCAGCAAGAAAGGTAGTTACGTGCTATGTTTCGATGTTAAAAATTTAACGCAGGTAAATGAGATTTCCAGAAAAGCCGGAGATCTTGTTATACTAGAAACTGCTTCAAGGATAGATAAAGAAGCAACAGATGATATGCTTTTATTAAGAATCGGAGGAGATGAGTTTGCTTTGATTACAGGGTTAAATGATGAGGATTCGGCTCATAAGCTGGCTAATAAGGTTATAGCCAAGAATGGGCAGCCTGTTTTTTTTGAAGAGCGTAAAATTCCTCTGTACCTTCACTGCGGAATGACAATAGTGCCTGATCAGATGCGTTATAGCGAATTCTTCAAAGAATTACACGATACGATATCAAACAGTAAAACAAACTCATAAATCAATAAACAGTGTTGAGATATACATAACAGTATGCATATATGAATGCAGGCTTACTTACCTGCATTTATTTTTATTAAAATATCACATTGCAGTGATTTATATTAAATTTATATGTTGACAATTATATTAAACATAAATAAAATATGTTTATAATATTCATAAACATAAGGAGATTACATTGGATATTGATAAATTAACAATAGAAGAAATGAAAAAAGGTTACAGATATGATTTAAACACAGGAGAATATATATGTAATTTTTGTGGGAAATCATATTTTGAAAAGGAAATATACAGATTTGATGACAGATTTTATGAAGCATCAAAAGCTGTAGCAGTACATATAGACAAAGAGCATGATGATATCTTTGATATTCTTGTGAATAAGGATACGAAATACAATACTCTTACTGATAATCAAAAAGATTTATTAAGAATGATGTATGTAAATAGTACAGATAAGCAGATAGCCGCTAAGCTTGAAATATCTTCTTCAACTGTCCGTCACATGCGTTTTATGTTCAGGGAGAAAGCAAAACAGGCAAAAATGTATCTGGCTATATATGAACTTGTTAATGAAAAATATACATCACAACAGGAAAGAATAATACCTATACACAGCGAGGCTACTATGATAGATGACAGATATGTGACAACTGAAAAAGAAAAAGAGAATATAGTCAAAAACTCTTTCTCCAGTCTTGAACCTTTGGTTCTTAAGCATTTCCCGGTAAAGGAGAAAAAGAAAATAGTAGTACTGGCAAAGATTTCAGAACAGTTTGAGAACAATAGAAGATATACAGAAAAAGAAGTAAATCAGGTATTAAAAACTAATTTTGATGATTATGTCACTTTAAGAAGATATCTCATAGAATATGGATTTATGGAAAGAACAACAGACTGTAATGAATATTGGTTAAAATAAATATATAAAAAGGAAAAAGATATGGATAGGAAAAGAGAACTTAAAGAACAGTATAAGAATACAAAACCTGATATGGGGATTATCATAATAAAATCAGATGTTAGCAATAAATGCTATCTTGAAGCTACTAGGCGTATAAAGGGAGCTATAAATAAGAGTATTTTTACTCTTGATTTAGGAAGTCATATAAACAAAGAGCTTCAAAAAGACTGGAATAAATTTGGGAAAGAACACTTTACAATACAGACGCTTGATGAGCTTGAGTATGATGAAGAAAACCCGGATAAGGATTACAAAAAAGAACTTGAGATGCTTTTAGATTTGTGGAAGGATAAACTTATTAAGGAAGAAGCTGAGTTGTATAAATAATATAGTACTTAACTTAAGGTAACTCTCTTTATTTTTCTGTTGATTCAGTATAAAATTAGTATAGATGTAAGATTATTTTAAAACAAAAAACGGGGGTTCTTTGTGATGAGAGGCATAGGAAAATTTATTTGTATTCTTTTTATCGTAACTGTTTTATTTGCTTCCTTTTCAGGCTGTGTTACAAAGCAAAAGCTTGTATATCCAAGTTCTAGTTCGTCTTCACTAAATAGTGACAGTACCGGTCAGGAACACCAGGCTGAATATTCTGAAACCAGTCAGTCAAGTATTGAAACCGATGCTGAAGATGACAAACTTAAGATAGATATTCAACCTGCTGAAAAACTAGAGCTGGAACTTGTGAAATATAATGGCGGGTTTTTCAGTATCGACCTTCCTTCAAATTGGGTTATTGAGACAACAGGGGAATACCAGAATTTCGGTTTTCATGCGTATGATCCTCAAAACACTGATAGATCGATATTCTTTTATGGAAATATGAGATATTTTATGAAAAGTGAGGAAGGAAAAGCTGCTTGGCAGACATATATGCAATTTGGAGGCTATTCCGATGCGGCTGTATATGCTGATGCTCCAGTTTTAAATCCTGCTACTACTGAACAGTTCTTTAATACTTTTGATGAATATACTGTATATGCAGCAAAATATGGTATTAGCCATAATTTCCCTGAA
Source organism: Clostridia bacterium (assembly GCA_028690885.1). Classification (GTDB taxonomy): domain Bacteria; phylum Bacillota; class Clostridia; order DUPQ01; family DUPQ01; genus DUPQ01. Next base: position 281 of record JAQVAJ010000179.1, on the reverse strand, counting down.
TTTGAAAATCTTCAGGTATTAGAAAAAACACCAAGAAATTCTCCAATATCCTCCAACTGTATTGAAGATTCAATATTAAGGGTTATATTTGAATCTGAATCAGGGCCATGTGAAGGTTTATTCGCAGCTGGAGTATCAAACACTATGACAGCTTATATGTATAATGCTGATGCTGGTTATTATACTGTTTATGTTATAACTGGAATATCTGCACCAGCTGATGAGTTTATTCACCTTCAGGAAACATTGACAAAATCAATTGGCAGTTTCAGTTTTACTTC
>JAQVAJ010000178.1 GCA_028690885.1 Clostridia bacterium | reverse complement strand
GAGGGAATTTTTCATAAGCTTTTTGAACTGCCTCAGTTGGTACTAATAGTTTTAGCTTTATCAGTATTTATCGGGTTTAAAAGCATATGGATACTATTAGCCTTGATACTTCATATATTTGTGACAACATATATTGCGATAATTGTGCAAAAATATCAGTATAAAAGAAAAGAAGAGTTATCGAAGAAAGAAAGAAGAGTAAGCTATTATTCGTCTACATCTAAGGACTTTTCTTTTGGTAAAGACATAAGGATGTATGATCTTAAAACAAGAATACTTGATAACTTTAAAAAAGAGATATCAGGGTACATTGATATTTTCAAGGTTATAAAGAATAAAGAGTATTTATTGGGGTTTTTATCTTTACTGACTCTAATAATTGCAGATATAGCTGCATATGGAATGCTAACAATACTTGTAGTAAAAGGTATGTCAATTGCTGACTATTCAATGTATATAGCGGCATGTGTGACACTTACAGTTCAGATGACCTCTTTATCAGAAAATGTAACATATATTATGCAGGAATACATGTATGTAAAAGATCTGTATAAATTCTTTGATGAAGATTTAGGTAATAAAGGCGGAACATTACCTGCTGTTTCAAAGGATATGCCTTTGGAAATTGAATTTATTGATGTAAATTTTACTTATCCAGGTACTGATAAACCTATCTTTACGAATTTTTCTTTACACATACCTCCAGCTAGTAAGCTTGCACTGGTAGGTATAAACGGAGCTGGCAAGACCACTTTTGTAAAACTGCTTACTGGAATGTTTAAAGCTGACTCAGGCAAAATATTAATTAATGGGAAAGATATAAATGAATATGACAGGCAGGAATTATTCTCTATGTTCTGTGTAGTATTTCAGGAGGTCAATATATTAGCATTAACAATAGCTCAGAATATTGCCTGCTCGATAGATAATATAGATTATGAAAGAGTGGATGAAGTTTTAAAGCAGGTTGATTTGTATGATAAGGTTAAATCACTGGATAAAGGCGTCGACAGTATGATGTTAAAAGTGATTGAAGAAGACGGAGTAGTCTTTTCAGGAGGAGAGAACCAAAGATTAGCCATAGCAAGAGCTTTATACAAGGGCGGTAACTGCGTGATAATGGATGAACCAACTGCTTCGCTTGATGCTTTGGCTGAAGCATCAATTTATTCACAGTTTGATACGCTTATTCATGGAAGAACAGCTATATATATCTCCCACAGGCTGGCATCAACAAAATTCTGCGATTCAATAGCCCTTATAGACAATGACGGCTTATCTGAATATGGTACGCATGATGAGCTTATGGCCCTTGGCAAAGCTTATCATGATATGTTCGTTGTTCAGGGAAAATATTATCAGACACAGGAGGAAGAGATATGAAAGCTTCAAAAAAGATATCATTGGTAGTATCCCTTGTGTGGAAATTAAAACCTGTATATTTTATAACCTTGTTCTTGAATTCGCTTGCCTTTTCAGGTCACATCTTAACCAATGTCATATTTCCAAAATATCTGATCGAGGAATTAATGGGTAACCAGGACAGGACAATGCTTATATCATGGATATTGGTAATAGTGCTTGGTAATGCTTTCTTCACTTTAACAAAAAAGACGCTAAAGAGACTTTTGGATGTGCAGGAGAAAGATCTTTTCTGGCAGATAGAAAGAGCATTTTCAGAAAAAATAATGTCCATTGAATACAGATATCTTGAAGATCCGTATTATCTTGATTTAAAAGAAAGAGCCACATTTGCAATGAGAAACCAGTCTTCATTGTCAAGGCTTATAAATACTGCAGTCACGTTCATTAATCAGGTTGTGACAGTTTTAGGACTAATTGCTCTTATGCTGAATCTATCATGGGTTTTAGTAGTATCGTTACTTTTTACAGTATTTTTAACACTTATTATTCAAGCTATGTTCTCAAAATATCAACTTAAATTCTTTTCTGAGTTATTGCCTGTTAATAGAAGATACGGATATTACATTCAGCTGACATTTGATAAACTTATACATAAAGACAGCAGAATATTCAACATGACTGATATGTTAAGAGATATTATTATTAAGTACAATCTGCAGATCAATAAGTGGTTCGGCAAGTTTTATAGAAGAATGGGGCTGTATCTTGGACTTTTCCAGGTTGTAGTAGTGCTTCAGACAGTTTTAGCATATGGGTATGTTGGAGCAAGAACTCTGGCAGGAGATATAACTATAGGTGACCTTACTATGTATGTTTCTGCTGCTGTGGGGTTCTCATCTGCTGTAATAGCGCTTGGAGAAGCTATTATAGATATTATGCAGGTTTTAGGATATCTTGAGCCTTTCGTCGAACTAATGGAGATACCTTTGGCTGAAAATGATAAAGGCAGTGAGAGTATAGATATAATTGAAAGTATAGAATTTGAAAACGTATCATTCAAATACCCTAAGACAGACAGATTAATACTTGATGATATATCTTTTGTTATAGAAAAAGGCCAGAAGATAAGCATTGTAGGACTAAATGGAGCAGGTAAATCAACTATAGTAAAACTCATATGCAGGTTGTATAAACCAGATTCAGGAAAGATACTTATAAACAAAAAAGATATACATGAGTATTCATATAAGGAATATCTGTCCTGTATTTCAGCAGTATTTCAGGATTACAAGCTTTTTAACTTCAGCATACAGGAAAACATATCATGTAAGGACATATCAGAAGATGATCCGAAAGTTAAAAATATTCTGGATATGGTGAGTATGAGTAAGAAGATAGAAAGCCTTCCTAATGGAGTAAAATCTCTATTTGGTAAAGAATATGATGAAGAGGGTGTTGAATTTTCCATAGGTCAGTCTCAGAAGATCGCTATTGCCAGAGCTTTGTATAAAGGTTCCGGTTTTGTAATACTTGATGAGCCCACATCTGCTTTAGACCCGATTGCAGAAGCTGAAATATATGAAAACTTCAATGATCTTGTTGGAGATAAGACAGCTATATATATATCGCACAGGATGTCATCCAGTGTTTTCTGTGACAAGATATTGGTTATAAATGAGGGAAAGATTGAAGCATTTGATACTCACAAGAATCTTTTAAAAGATGAAAACAGCTTATATTCAAAGCTTTTCACATCCCAGGCAGTTAATTACAGATATGAAAAAGTAATGAAAACATATACTACTGTTAATGACATTGTTTAGCCTTATATGAGGACAATATAAATTAAAATTAAATACTATGTTGTTTTTTATTATTTAATCTAATAATATATACTCTATGGATAAGCATCAGCAGCAATACATCAAGATGACAACCACACCAGTTCCAAAGTTAATAATAACTCTGGCTATACCAATGATTTTAAGTATGCTTGTTTCAGCAATATATAATTTAGCTGATACATACTTCGTGTCACAGTTGGGTACTTCCGCATCAGGTGCTGTTGGGGTTGTATTTTCACTGATGGCAACTATACAGGCTGTCGGTTTCATGTTAGGAATGGGTACCGGAGCCCAGATATCAAGGCTTTTAGGGCAGAAAAAGAATAGCCAGGCCAATGTAGTGGCAATTAATGGTCTTGTATCTGCAATAATATTTGGTATCCTTATGCTTGTACTTGGTTTGAAATACCATGAGCAGATATTATTAATTCTTGGTTCCACAGAAACAATACTTCCTCATGCAGAGGCTTATGCTCAGTATATATTTTATGCTGCGCCTTTTATGGCTGGTTCTTTTGTATTGAATAATATTTTAAGGTCTCAGGGAAAAGCCAAATTTGCTATGATTGGTATTATGACGGGAGCTGTGTTAAATATTGGCTTAGACCCATTATTCATATTTGGATTTGATATGGGTATCGGAGGAGCTGCTCTGGCTACTGCTATCAGCCAGACAATAGGATTTATGGTTCTTCTTGTTCCATTTTTCAAAAAGATGACCGAAGTCAAATTAAGCTTCAAGTTCTTTAGTTTCAAGCCAATAGTGCTTTTAAGGATTATGAAGAATGGTCTTCCATCTTTTATACGACAGGGATTTGCAAGTGCGGCAACTGTCATACTTAACAGACAGGCTTCTTTGTATGGAGATTCTGCTATAGCTGCGATGTCTATTGTATTAAGGATTGTAATGTTCATCTTCATTATAGTTATAGGTTTCGGGCAGGGTTATCAGCCTGTTGTGGGATATAACTATGGTGCAAAGATATATGACAGGGTTAAAGAAGCATTTGTTTTCTCGCTTAAGGTTGGAATGCTTATCATGGCCTTTTTTGCAATAATAGGCTTTGTATTTGCTCCCGGCTTAATGGCAGTTTTTCTTCCTGAGGATGCTGCAGTTATTGAAATAGGGGCGCTTGCTTTTCGAGCTCAGTGTATAGCTATGCTTTTCATGCCTTTTTCCACTTTGGCAAATATGACATTCCAGTCTAT
>JAQVAJ010000177.1 GCA_028690885.1 Clostridia bacterium | reverse complement strand
ACTCAGCTATTCCTTTCTTGTTAAATCTGAATATACCTTCAGAGTTTTTTAAGATGACACCATATGTCGCCACACTGATTGTTTTAGCTTTTTCATCCAAAGCCAGCAAAGCTCCAAAAGCAGTGGGTCAGCCTTATGACAAGGGGGCACGGTAATTATGAGAATGTATGATATCATACAGCAAAAACGAGACGGTCTAGTTTTATCTGACGAGCAGATAAGATATTTTGTAAAAGGCTATACAGAAGGCTCCATTCCTGATTATCAGGCTGCCGCACTTCTAATGGCTATTTATTTCCATGGCATGAACGATCACGAAACTACAACCTTGACTTTGGCAATGGCTGAATCAGGAGAATTAATAGATCTTTCCAGTATAAACGGAATAACAGTAGACAAACACAGTACCGGAGGCGTAGGAGACAAAACTTCCTTAATCATCGCTCCCTGCGTTGCAGCATTAGGATACAAGGTTGCGAAAATGAGCGGAAGAGGTTTAGGTCATACTGGTGGGACTGTTGATAAGCTTGAGTCAATACCTGGTTATAGAACTTCCTTAGATAAACAGGAATTTTTTGACAATGTTAATAAAATTGGAATTGCATTAGTAGGACAAAGTGGAAATCTTGCTCCTGCTGACAAGAAAATATATGCATTACGTGATGTGACAGCTACTGTTGGTTCTCTTCCTCTTATAGTATCAAGTATAATGAGTAAAAAAATAGCTGCAGGTTCGCAAAATATTTTACTGGATGTAAAAGTAGGTACTGGTTCTTTTACTCCGGATTTAAAAGATGCAGTGAAACTGGCAGAAAAAATGGTTGAAGTAGGAAAACTTGCAGGAAGGAACATTGCTGCTTTAATTACTAATATGGATGTTCCGTTAGGAAAAGCTATTGGAAACAGCATGGAAATAAAAGAAGCTTGTGAAGTACTTAAAAATCAAGGTCCTTGTGATTTAACTGAAGTATGTGTTGAACTTTCAACATATATGGTATGGCTTTGCACAAACGATTCATATGAAAAATGCAAAAGCAGAGTTGTACAGTCTTTAAATAATGGAACAGCTTTTAATAAGTTCAGAGAACTTGTTATTCAGCAAGGTGGAGATGTCCGTTACATAGACAATCTGGATTTATTTGAAAAAACAGCTTTTTCATATGATGTTTTGGCTTTGGAAGATGGTTTTATTTATTCTATGAATACTACTGCCATTGGTGAGGTATCTTTGATGTTGGGAGCTGGAAGAGAGAAAAAAGAAGATAGTATCGATTATTCTGCTGGAATATATATACATGCTAAAACAGGTGATAAGATAAAGAGAGGGCAGGTTCTTGCAACTTTGTATACAAACAAAAAAGGGATACTACATGAAGCTGAAAATGAATACAATAAAGCAGTCAAAATATCAAAAAATGCTCCTAAAGAACAAAAACTTATATACCAATTAGTAAAATGATAGTATAATATTGAACGTTGGAGTTATATGAGTATGATAAAAAAGAAGTTTAAGGTCAATTTGAGAAACAAACAGCATAGGGCTGTAATTATTGCGGCAGGTTTAGCCGTTATACTTATTACTGCTTCCATTGTTCTATTTTCTCTTTTCAATAAATCATATAATGATAAAGAAGGCAACACCCCTTCTAACATCATAAATTTGGGTATAGCTTCATATGAAGATGGTAATCTTTATTACACTAAATTTGACGCTGGTTTTAAAATCTTTAAACAAGATTTAAAAAAAGGAAATGAAAAATCAATATTTTCTGCTAATGCAAAATACTTAAATGTATTTCAAGGATATGTTTACTTTATTGATGGCAATAATGGTACTATTAAAAAAATCAGTTCTTCAGGGTCCGAGGAACAGACACTGTATGAAAGCATATGCTCTCATCTTTATGTCACCCGTGACTGGATTTATTTCATAAACAACGAGGAAAACAACTCAATATATAAAATGAGTATGTACGATCTTTCAGTTACAAAGTTATCAGAAGGAAGTGCTGCTTCTATGTTTGTAACAGATGATTATATCTTCTTTACTAACTATTATGATAATAACAGTATATACAGACTTGATCTTCAAAACAATGAATCCATTTCTATATTAAACCAGCACACAATCTTCTTTACTGTTCTTAAAGACCGACTATATTATACAAATATTAATGATGAGTCTTATATTTATTCCATGACTTTTGATGGTAAAGACAACAAAAGACTGGAAAATGTCAAAGGCTGGTTTTTATCAAGCAATCCTAATGATACTGAAAACATATATTTTAAAGCCGCAAATGGTTCATTAAAGAAAGTCAACATTAATACTTTAAATCAAATAACCATATCCAGTGATGACTGTGCGAATATAAATATACTTGATTCATATATTATCTATCTAAATCAAGATAATGATAATTACTACATTCTGGATACTATGACCGGAAAAAGTCGCATCCTTCAATAGCATCACAAAAAGTACTGACTTATTATGAATATTGTTATATTATATTAGTATGAACAAAAATTTTAAGCGCGTTATTATGTGGCTTCTCCTATTAGGTATATTTATTCAAACTTTACCAGCAAATGCCCTTGATGAAAGTTTTGATACCCGTTTTTACTGGCTGTATTCATCTGCTATTCCTGCAGGTTGGAAAGTTTTATCTGATATGGAGACCAAGCCTGTAACAGTTGCTGTTATAGATACGGGTATTGAAACAGATAACGAGCATTTAAAAGACCGTATTGATTTGGAAAATGGACGTAATTTTGTTGCTTCATCAGCTATCACTGATTTCGAGGATAAAGAAGGTCATGGTACTGCGATTGCAGGAATAATTGCAGGAGTGCCTACTGAGTATACAAACTATTATGGGGTATGCGGTAATCTGGATGTTAAAATTTTACCACTAAAAGTTTATAGCGATATAACTGGTGCTTTACGCTTACAGCATATTATTGACGCAATATATTATGCCATAAGCATGAATGTTGATGTAATAAATATAAGTATAGATATCCCACATTATGATGAAGATTTACAGATTGCCTGTTTGGCTGCTTATGAAAAAAATATACCTATCGTTTCCTCAGCAGGAAATAAAGGAAATGAATACTATTCATATCCTTCATCAAATTATGGTGTGATTTCAGTATCTGCGCTCTCTTTATACAACAATGAATATTTCCTTTCCTCGCCTTTCTCTTCATACAATGACAGAATTGATATATGTGCTCAGGGTGAGGATATCTTTACTTTAGGTATTAATGGCACATATACCTTTGCAAGCGGTTCTTCCTTTTCCTGTGCCATAGTAGCTGGTGCAGTAGCTATCCTGAAAGCAATAAACAAAGATCTTACACCGCTCGAAATTGAAACTATACTATGCTATAGTGCTGATTCCCTTACAGATGCAGGACGAAATAATTACTATGGATATGGGAAATTGAATCTGTTATCAGCATTAAACACTGACTTAAATTCTCTTTCCTTTCATTCTGAGATACAAGTAGAAGAAAGAGAGACTCCTTTTTCTTTTGAGTATATTGATTATAAAAATTCTATTTCATGTGGTTTATCATATGGTCTTTGGATTAATGAAAATGGTACTGTTTCTACTGCTGGAGATTCATCTTTTGGTAAAACAGACGTAGATGAATGGGAAAATGTTGTATCTGTTGCTACTGGTGACTCCTTTTCTTTAGGGCTTAATTATGATGGAAAATTGCTGTATACCGGCTTTTCAGATTCTTATGCTCTCAATGTTAACCATTGGTCTTCAATAAAACAAATTTCTTCTGGTTCATTTCACACCGTGGCCGTCACATCAACAGGATCTGTATTATCTACCGGAAGCAACAGTGCAGGACAGTGCAACACAAGTATCATAGCAGGTGTATCCAAAGTTGAATGCGGGTCCATGCATACTGCATTACTTAGGTCAAACGGCACTGTTAGATGTGTAGGAACGAATTATTTCGGAGAATGTAATACATCTGGTTGGACAGATATAGTATCTATTGCTGCGGGAAACGGTTTCACGCTTGGATTAAAGAAAGATGGAACTGTTATAGCTGTCGGAAATAATTCCTTTAGACAAACTCAAACATCAGACTGGACCGAGATAATTGAAATTTTTGCAGGATATAATTATGCAATAGGATTACGTTCTGATGGAACACTTGTATATACAGGCTTGGCAACACCATTATCTCAGATAATACCCACATTAACTAATATTAAAACTATTTCATGTGGAAGAGACATGATTATAGTTAAAACAAATGAAGACCGCATATCAATACTAGGAAATGTTCAGGCACAGGAAAGAACTACTAACAAGATATATGTATTTAATTATGATGACATATCACAGGATTACTGGGCTGCTCCATACATCCATATAGTTTCAAGATTAGGAA
>JAQVAJ010000176.1 GCA_028690885.1 Clostridia bacterium | reverse complement strand
TCAAGCTTTTTTGGGTAATTTAATTTATGATAAACAGTTATATGAGTTATTAAAACAAAAAGGGCCATTTGATGTTATATTTGTAAACATTGTTCCTGATGTAATAAATGCCATGTTACCTTATCTTTATAACCTCACATCAGATAATGCTTATGTAATATGCAGTGGAATTATTGAAGAAAGAGAACAAGAGGTTATGAAAAATATGAAAAGTTGTGGATTGATTGATATTTCATCTGAGCGAATGAACGGATGGGTTGTACTTACAGGGAGAAAGTAGATGCATAGGTTTTTTATTGATCAAAAAATTGATATAGGAGACTTAATATATCTCAAAGATGATGATTACAATCATCTCAAGAATTCCTTGCGTATCAGAATCAATGAAAATATAGAAATTTCTGATGGAAAAAACAATGTATTTGAATGTAGTGTTAAGGAATTCTGCAGAGACTATTGTATAATTTCTATAAATAATCGAATGGAAACTGATAACGAGCCTATTTGCGATATTACTCTTTATGCAGCAGTTCTAAAAGGTGACAGGTTTGAAAGTTTAATACAAAAATGTATAGAAACAGGAGTTAACTTAATCATTCCTGTAATTACAAGTAATACAATAGTAGATTTAGATGAAAAGAAGAAAAATAAAAAAGCAGATAGGTGGAACAAGGTTGCAAGGCTAGCTTGTATGCAGAGTAAAAGAGGAAAACTGATTGTTGTTAAAGAACCTGTTATGCTTAATGAAGCAATTTGTGTTACCAAGATAAACCATGATAGTGATTATATTTCGTTAGTTTGTTATGAAGCTGAAAAGGAAAACTCAATAAAGAAATTTCTAATGCAAGCAGTTAAGATGGGAATAAAGAAAATTAACATTTTTATTGGTCCTGAAGGCGGGTTTAAGAAATTTGAAATAGAGAATATGAACAAAGCAGGAATATTATCAGCACATTTAGGAAAAAGGATTTTGAGAGCTGATACAGCTGCAGTACAAGCAGTATTTTATACCGCAGCTTTTTATGAACTATAAATATTTAGTAAATATGAATCATATTAAATGATTCAATTATATATAAAAAAATTGTTGAATAATTTATATGGAGGTATAAGATGAACGAAAAAGGAAACATATCAATTAATACGGAGAATATCCTGCCAATAATAAAGAAATGGCTTTATTCTGATAAGGATATCTTTTTAAGAGAAGTAGTATCAAATGCGATAGATGCTATAACAAAACACAAAAAAGTAGTCGCTATAGGTGAAGGTGAGAAACCTGATAAGTACAGAATTGATGTAAAGGTTCATAAAAAGAATAAGACTATAACTATTTCTGATAATGGTATCGGTATGACTTTTGATGAGGTCAAACAGTATATAAATCAGATTGCTTTTTCAGGCGCAATTGATTTTTTTGAAAAGTACAAAGATAAAACAGATGCTCAAGATCAGATAATAGGTCACTTCGGACTTGGTTTTTATTCAGTATTTATGGTATCTGAATTAGTTGAAATTCAGACAAAATCATATCTTAAAGACGAAGAAGCTGTATATTGGAAATCTGATGGTGCTTCAGGTTACGAAATGAATGAAGGGACCAGGCAGTCTCATGGAACTGACATAATTCTTCATATTAATTCCGATAAAGAAAACAAGGATCTTATCAATGTTTGGAAGATGAGAGAAATTTTGGAGAAATACTGCAAATTCCTTCCTATTGAAATTTATCTTTCTGAAGAAGGTGCAAAGAAAGATGATAAACAAGAAAAAGAAGAAGAAAAACCAATAAATAATACATCTCCTTTATGGTTAAAGGATGCTAAAGACTGTACAGATGATGAGTATAAGGAATTTTACAGAGAAGTATTTCATGATTTTAAAGAACCGTTATTCTGGATTCATCTTAAAATGGATTATCCGGTAAATTTAAAAGGAATTCTATATTTTCCAAAACTTACTAATGAATACAATACACTAGAAGGTCAGATTCAACTTTATTGTAATCAAGTATACGTTGCAGATAATATAAAAGAAGTAATACCTGAGTTTTTGCTTTTACTTAAAGGTGTTATTGATTGTCCTGATCTGCCTTTAAATGTATCAAGAAGTTTCTTGCAAAATGATGGATATTCCACAAAAATTGCAGGTCATATATCAAAGAAAGTTTCTGATAAGCTTAAACAATTATACAAAAATGATACAGAACAATACTACAAATACTGGGATGACATTAATGTATTTGTTAAATATGGGTGCCTTAAAGAAGATAAATTCTATGATAAAGTAAAAGACTCCTTAGTATACAAAGACATTTATGATAAGTATCATACATTGGATGAGTTTAAGAAGATTTCTGAAGACAAAAAACAGAAAGATAAAATATATTATGTTTCTGACAAACAAAAACAAGCTCAGTATATAAATATGTTCAAAGAAAATGATTTAAATGCGGTAATATTAGATAATATTCTTGATTCTCATTTTATTTCCTTTATAGAATCCAAAAACACAGGTACATCATTTATCGGTATAGACAGCGGTATCAAAGAAGTGCTTGGTGAGGATACCAAGGATGAAGGTTTTGACGACGTTAAGAAGTATTTTGAGGAAATGCTTAATAGTAAGAATGTAACGGTGGAAATTAAATCCTTAAAAACATCTGATATTCCTGCTGTTATTAGTGCTAACGAATATGAAAACAGAATGAAAAGCATGCAGACTATGTATGGTGTAGATATTCCTTCTACAGATATTCTAGTGCTCAACACTCAAAATACGGTAGTTAAAAAGCTTATGGAGATGACTGATGAAGACAAAAAAAAGGATGTTGCTATGTACATATATCAGTTAGCAATGCTTTCAGCTGGAAAACTTGAAAAAGAAGACATGACGGATTTTTTGAGAAGAAATAATGAAATGCTTAACAAGTCAGTGGATTAATATAGTATTATATACATAGCTTTAATTAAAATAACATGGAGCGTAAGATATATTGAATAATGTAAGAAGGATATTTGTAGAACGGAAAGACGGATTTGATTTAGAGGCAAAGCGCCTACATGAGCAATGTTTAACGCTTTTGGGTATTAAGGGTATTAGTGGTATCCGTATTTTAAACAGATATGATATACAAGGATTAGATGACAGCATATATGCCGTAGCAAAATACGGCATTTTTGCTGAGATTCAGACTGATAATGTATATGAAGAGGCTGTTGATTTTGACGGGTACGAACATATATTCGCATATGAATATCTTCCTGGTCAGTATGATCAAAGAGCGGATTCTTGTGAACAATGCATACAGCTAATATCTCACCATAGACCTATTGTCAAGACAGCTAAGTTAGTATGTATCTTTGGTGATATTAAAAATACTGATATTGATAAAATAAAAGAATATATTATAAATCCAGTTGAGTGCCGAATTGCAAGTATGGAAAAACCTGATAATCTGAAATCACATTATAATGTTCCTGATATGGTGGAGACTGTCTCAGGATTTACGAAGTCTGGCAAAGATGCAATTGTGAAGATGAAAAACCAGTGTGGATTTGCTATGAGTGAAGAAGACCTTTTATTTGTCCAAGAATACTTTAAGTCACTAGACAGAGATCCAACTATAACTGAACTTAAGGTAATAGATACATATTGGTCTGATCATTGCCGTCATACTACTTTCAATACTGTTATTGAAGATGTGTTGATAGAAGAAGATATATATAATGAAAAATGTAAAAAAACATATGATAGGTATTTAGAAATACGAAAAGAGATTTATAAAGATAAAGATAAACCAATCTGCTTAATGGATATTGCTACTATAGGAGCAAAATACCTTAAAAACAAAGGTCTTCTAAATGATATGGAAGAATCAAAAGAAAATAATGCATGTTCGATTGTCGCTGATGTACCTACAAGCAAAGGCGATGAAAAATGGCTTATTATGTTTAAAAATGAAACACATAATCATCCTACTGAAATTGAACCTTTTGGTGGTGCGGCTACTTGTCTTGGTGGTGCTATAAGAGATCCTCTATCAGGAAGAAGTTATGTGTATCAGGCAATGAGAGTGACTGGAGCAGGAGAGCCGTTTTCAAAAATTGAAGATACTTTACCAGGAAAACTTCCACAGATAAAGATTATAAGGGAAGCTGCGAACGGATACAGTTCTTATGGTAATCAGATAGGACTGGCAACTGGTCAGGTTGATGAAATATATCACAATGGATATATAGCAAAGAGAATGGAAATCGGTGCAGTTATTGCTGCTGCTGCTATTGAAAATGTAAAAAGAGAAGACCCATGTACGGATGATGTAATTATACTTATAGGCGGAAGGACAGGCAGAGACGGGTTAGGAGGAGCTACAGGCTCATCGAAGGTTCACACTGAGGAGTCTTTATCTGAATGCGGGGCAGAAGTG
>JAQVAJ010000175.1 GCA_028690885.1 Clostridia bacterium | reverse complement strand
GTATAGGCAGGATTCCCTTTTGTCAGATGGCTCCATACAAAAACCATAGCGGTACAGGGGGCCGCTCCCAGCAGTACCGCTCCGGCGACATATTCACCGGCCACCTGCGGAGAGATAAAGGATTTAAATATTACGTGAAAAAAGAGCCAGGCCAGACCAAACATGGTAAACGGTTTTATAAGCCAATTAACGACCAGTGTAATGGTCAGTCCTTTTGGCATTTTCAACGCATTTACAACGCTGGAAAAATCGATCTTCAGCATCATGGGAAAAATCATAATCCAGATAAGTATGGCTACCGGAACAGAGACATTGTAATATTCCAGTTTTCCTAATAAAAGGGGAATAGACGGAAAAACCTTCCCTATGAAAATTCCTGTAACAATGCACAGGGCAACCCAGACCGACAAATATTTATCAAAAAATGATATGCCATTATTTGTTTTCATACTTAATATCAAAGAGTTTCAATCTTAAAATATATCTCATCCAAAATGTCCTGAGTGACCGGTGTTTTCCCTTTTTTATATCCCATATCTGTTAAAAGAACACATTTTATTGTGTCTAATCCTGCCTTTTTTAGTACCGTTTTTCCACAACTTACAGGACATCCATCCAATACAAGAATATCCGAACCGGCGTAATCTTGTGCAGATTCACCGGGGTATGCTCCAACAGCAGCAAGACAATGCATATTACGAACTCCGTTATCACGAAATCTTCTGGCTAACAAATCGGAAATGTGTCCTAAATCACTACATCCCGAGCAAGAAAAAACAATTTTATTCATACAGCTATATTTTATATTCAAAACTTAATAAGATATGATGCTGGTATTTCAACTCAAAATTATCCGGGGCCCAGCCCTGATAATTCAGGGAAATATTAATACCGCTCACAGGACAGTAATGCAGTCCGGTGATATAGGCATTTCCTTTGTTTTCGATATTTTTAGCGAATACCTTGTCAAATCGGGCAAAAAATTCAACTTTTCGCAATATCGCATAGCTCCCGTAGAAAGAGAACCCATAAATATCCCGACCCGACTGATTCAGGTGGTTTTTATGATAATTATACTCGCCACCGACCCTGAAAAGATTTTTATGCCGGTATCCGATAAACGCAGAAAAAAGTTGCTGTTCAGCAGGTTTCTGCGGATTTTTTGATTTTGTATAATCATAGAAAATTCTGCTTTGTAATCCATCTATAGGATTATAATCAACACCAGCTGCAATTTTAACATCGCCAAAAAGGTCCTGATCAAAACGAAATCCTTCGCCATTAGTAAGCGCAATGTCAAAACCGAATTTTTTGTTCAATTTATAATAGCCGATTATCCCGAGATCCCCGCTTGGTGTACCAAAATATTTATCCTGAAATGTTGGAGCAAGATAACGGTATCCCCAGAATTTTTCCTGCGTAATGTAATGGTTCTGAAGAACACTCCCTGCCTGAATATAAACATGCTCATTCGGGGTCCACTCAAGAGACGCAAACTTGAGGGTCACAGTATAATAGCTTCCTTCTTTGTAGCCACCCATTTCAGAGAACTGCGACAGTGTTGTTGGCCGGCCGACATCAAGCACAATTTTTCCGGAAAACGTCTTTGAAAAACGGTATCCGTATCCAAAATGCGCTCTTCCTATCCACAATCCATAGCGCTTCTCAGCATCTTTTCCGAGGTTCAAATCTATGTTTCCAAAAACCTGAATTATAGGCTTACCTGAAGCCTCAAAATCAGTATCACGTTCTTGCGCAAACAGATGGTCAGAAAATAAAAAATTAAAGATCAGTACAAATACGCAAGACCAAATAATTCTTAACATACTATCTATTGTATATTTTTTCTTTATAAAAGTTAAAAAACTCCTCTTTGATCTGGTCTCTCACTCTCCTGAACACGGCCTCAACCTGATCCGATGTGCCCCGGGCTTGTGCCGGATCTTCAAACCCCATATGGAGCCGGTGCTTTACTTTTCCGGTAAACAATGGACAGCTTTCCCTGGCCTGGTCGCAAACCGTAATTACATAGTTCCATTCACTGTCCAGGAAATCATCCACCCTGGCAGGTATATTCTGGCTGATATCAACACCAGCTTCTGCCATTGTCTTCACCGCTAATGGATGTACTGCTCCGGCGGGATTTGTGCCCGCTGAACGGACAGTCAGCGAATGATCAAACGATTGGAGGAAACCCTGAGCCATCTGGCTGCGGCAACTGTTCCCGGTACATAATATCAATACTTTTACCGGCATGAGTCAATTTTCTTTATATCATTAAAAAAGTCGGCAAACAAAGCTCGGGCAGTCTCCCAATTTTCTTTATTTATACAATACTTTACCTGCGGTGGCTTAATTTCTCCCTGGATCAGCCCCGAGTCTTTCAGCACGGACAGATGTTGCGACACCGTGGCCTTGGCAATAGGCAGCACTTCGTGCAGGTTTCCGAAAAAACAACATTCCCTGACTGCAAGAAATTCAAGTATGGCCACCCGGGCGGGATGTGCCAAAGCCTTAGCGTACATGGCTATTTGAATTTGATGCGATGTGTAATCGGTTATTTCCATTTGCATTATTTTATTTGTTCGCAAATATACGAACAGTTCGTAATAACACAAACATTATATACTGAAAAAATCGTTATATTTGATTAATGATGAGAGAAAATTTTCCTGTAAAGAACACCCTGCTAAAAGACTTTATCCGGGATTACTGGATTGTGGAATTTGACGGGATGGGGGAATCTCAGGAAATGATCGTTCCCCCTATGGGGTTCCCGGTTATGCATCTGCATTATGGAGAAGAATCCAATTTTTATAAACACAAACACTTGACTTGTCAATCGGTTATTATTGGTCAGGCAACCCGACACATTATTGTGTACCCGTCCGAAAAAGTACGGTTGATAGGTGTTAATTTCAAGCCCTATGGTCTTTATAATCTTTTTGGAATTTCCCCGGGCATTGTAACAAACAGCGCCATTGAATGCCATCAGATTATTGAAAATAAAAAACTTAATGAACTCACCATTCTGCTAAAAAATAACCGGGATAAAGATACCTGTATTCTTGCCGTGGAACAATTACTCATTGAACAGAGGAAAAATGAGATACAGACATTCAGATACCTCGACTCTCTTGTAGACAGAATTGAAAAAGAGAACGGCTTACTCCATACAAAAACACTACTAAATAATAGTATTTCTTCGCGGACTCTCCAGCGGTATTTTCAGAAAGTGATAGGGGTATCTCCAAAATCATTCTGCCAGATCTTGCGTCACAAGTTCATAATGCAACAATGCTACCACAATCCGGATTTTCAGTGGAACGATATTGTCCTGAAAGGCTATTACTATGACTATTCCCATTTTTATAAAGATTTCCACCATTTTTCCGGTCATAAACCAGCTGGTTATTTAGCCCTAAAGAATCAATATGCAGCAGATATGCTAAGGGTTTAACCTTTCAATCACTTTTGTCGCATTTTTACATCTGTTTCTTTTTACAATCTGCTTCCTTTGTGCAAATAAATTCAAATGAATTGAGAAGTTATGAATAAACGTATGCTGCTGGCCATGATACTGGGCCTTTTATGTTTCTCTTACGGAAATGCACAAATCCGGCTCGACAAAGTCGCCAAAAGCGTTAAGAATAAAACTGAACGGAAAATTGAGCGCCGTATTGAGCAGAAAGTCGACAACGCCGTTGACAAAGGACTTAACAACGCAGAAGAAGCCATAGACCAGGCCGTTTCTCCTGAAAAGAAAACCACAGGTCAAACTGCCAAAGCACCTGAGAATCCCGGAGCTGAAGCCTCGCAAAATCAGCAAACAGGCATCAGAGTATGGGCTTCGTATGATTTTATTCCGGGTCCGGAAATTCTATTTGAAGACGACCTGAAGGATGAGGTAAACGGAGAATTTCCTTCCAAATGGGATCTTGTAAGGGGAAATATAGAAAATGCCTCTGTTGACGGAGAAAACGTTATTTATTTCATAAAAGTGAATGCCAATGGCGGAGGCGGAATTGTTCCCCTTCTTGAACATTCAGATAAAGATTACCTGCCCGATGAATTTACCGTTGAATTTGATGCCTGGTTCCCAAATCAGCATCTGACCTATTATCTGTTTTTTGCAGATTACAGAAACCAAAAAAATATATATAGAACAGGAAATAACAGCGAAGAATATTCTGCCGAGCAATACCTGCGTTTCAAACAAAACAGCGCAGAGGGAAAGAATATTGATGTCAGATATCTCGAGGGAACTAATTCCGTCACCAATGTACCCCGATGGAGACACATAGCCGTATCGTTTAACAAGAGGGCACTGAAAGCGTATCTGGATCAGGAACGGGTTCTGAATATTCCTAATGTACGGTTTAATCCTACTGGGATAGGCGTTTCCAGTCATAATTCAGATGGTAAAACCCCGGGGTATATTAAGAACAT
>JAQVAJ010000174.1 GCA_028690885.1 Clostridia bacterium | reverse complement strand
AGAAAGTAGTACCACTAGAATTTTTAGTATTAAAAGTAGTACCTGTTGAAGTAAGATACCTTTTTCCTTCTACAGTTATACCTGCTCCTGATTGGGAAACAGTTAAAAGTGCATTTCCAGTAATTTCTGTAGATGAAGTAATTGTTCCATCTGTTTGAACATTTATATTGTTTAGAGTAGTATATGAAAAAGATCTATTATTAATGATAAGTGCCCTATACGTTGTACCTGTTCTAAAAATCAGAACCTTATTACTTCCAGTTGCAGTTGTAGGCACTAAAGTACTGACTCCACCACTATAAGTATAATTATATAATCTTGCAGAATATGTTCCTGTGTCTGTGGTCATTCCAATACTATAAGTATTTGTATAATATGGGAAATTATATGTCGAATAACTCATCTGACCAGTGCTATTGTTAATTTCCCATGTTCCATTTGCAGTAGTTGATGAAGTAATACTGCCACCAGTTACTGCTGATATATATCTTCCTCCGTTTATTAGAGTCCAACCACCTACATTTTCCGAAACTGTCCATAAGCAATCTGAATCTGAAGCAGTTGATGCTGTGTAACTTACATATGTAATCGCACCATTATCATTCTTAATGGCTGCATAATTTACACCTCCATTTTTTACTAATGCTAAATATTGACTTCCCGAAACAGGTGAAGTGACTAAATTCCCATTAGTATCACATAATACAATAGGGTATCCTGATGTTGAAGCAGAATATAAATAGTCAAATCCTGTAGCAAGATATCTGTTGATTGATTTTGCAGTATCTGCAACGGTCATTCTTGATGTATCACCTACAAATGTTATTCCTCTTGAATTAGCTGCTACAAGTCCATTCAATCTGTTGTTAATAAAGCTCCATACCCCGTTATTATTGGTAATTCTCCAAATCATAGGATCTGAGCTTAATTCCATTCCTCCTGTACTTGTGTCGTATATAACCGTAAATCCTCCACCAGTTATATATGAGAAAAGCTGCATATATTGTGTTGTAGAAACCGGATTGTATGGATCAGAATAGAAATCATAATATTGCTGTTTCCATATGTAATTCAATATTTCATTTCGTTCGGTCTCAGTAAGAGTTTCCTTTATATACTCCGATATATTTCTCGCTTCGAGACTTAATCCGCTGTCAGATATACCTAATGAAGTATAGCCTTCTGCATCTCTGCCTGCAATTATAAAATCGCCATCAATCAGACTGTCATTTGATGCATCAGTAACTCTGCTGACTACATATGTTGGCTTAAATCTGTAAACATTCGTGTGTGTTGCAGAGGACCTATCAGTTGTAAGTGAAAAAGTATCTGTTAAAATATCATAAGTTAGATAATAGAAATCCAATCCATCTGTGTATATTAAGTATTTGGATATTGCATCGTAATACCAGTCTGTTGGCTGTGTTCCTGAACCTACAGGAATACTTGTTATTGATATACTTGAACCAGATGCCGTCAGATAATCCTCAACAGAATTACTGGAATAATAGTCCTGATAAAAATTCAGACTTTTTTCACTGCTTGTCTGATACCAGTCTGATTCAACTGGAACCATTATTAACATATCTGTACTGCTTTCTTCTATTACCTGTCCAAACTCATCAAGAATATTGCTGTTATTAATTGCTTCTGCCTGAGAAGTTACATTGGTGCCAAACAGAACCTTATTACTCAATTCATCGAATCCCTGGCTTAAAGAATAGTAACTAACCGTACTGTCCAGATTATTTACAACTGATGTAATCATATAATGCATATCTTCATCAAGATTATCACCTATTTCTATAACTTCTGAAACAATAACATTAGTTGTATAGCCAGATGCTTCATACAGATACGGCAGAGTATATTCAGCTGGAGCTGCTGTTGTGTCGTTGTTCAAAGCTAATGCGAAAACACCTGGTGACGGAGTCTTCCATACATAATATTCAAATGGTGACCTTCTGCCCATAATGAAGAAAGAATTACCGATATAGTTACCACTTCCGTCTGTTCTGTATAACGGGCCTGGTGATCGTGATATTGATGTTGCTCCTAAACCAATTCCTGTCGGTGAAGCACTGTCGTCATTGTTTTCCAGACTTGCACTAGTACTTGTTCTATCCATATTGATATTTGAATTTAATACCATTACCAAAGTACGAGATGATGGATTATTTGATGCTCCAAGATACATATCTGTTACATCATTTCTAAACTGATAGCCTGTTTCATATGCAGTAGTAGGGTCTATCATTCTTGTGTCAAGCCTCCATCTGTAATACGAAAGATCTGTAGTAGTTGTAAAAATGCTATTTAAAGAATCATATGTTGAAGTTGGTGCTATGTTCAAAGATTCAACAGGCGCTTGATCTGCTGTACCAAAAGAACCCAGAATATATGGAGCAGTATTTTCCATATCACTTAAAGGAGCAGTAAGTATGAAATAATGCTTATTCTCCCCTGCATATACAGTATCAATATAGGTAGAGTCTGTATATGATATCGATTGCACTGGAACAACATCAGAATACTCGTATTCATATGTCACCCTATACAGCCTTATATCATATATCAAAGCAGGATCTTCAGCATTTGATGTTATCTCAAAACCTGTCCCGTTATATGCAGCATAATATATTGTCCCGCCTGACGAATAATAAAGCCTTCCTGATACAGCGTCATACATCCACTCAACCGGACTAGCTGATAAATCCAATTGCAGATTTGATGAATTGGTTAGATATGAACTATATAATGCATTTTGCAATGATGGAGTTGATGATGTTGAAACAACATTCCATTTATACCCCTCATTAGCACCACCATCTAAAAGCAACTGAAGTTGCGCTGAAGAGGCAGTGCCATTTACATAACTGGTTACGTCAGCAATGCCAAACGTGTTAGATGCTGTCATTGTAATAGCCTGATAAGCAGTGCCTGTATTTACTGCTATCATATACTGACCTTGCTGAACAATTGAGCTGTCTGAAGATATAAGCTTAGCTCCCTGATAGGTATTATAATCAGGCTCGGTATCATCTGGTATAAGTTTGTAAATGTAAATTGTATACGGGCTTGTGGACAATGTGAAGCCAGATCCTCCAGGGTTAGATAAATATGATAAATAGTTACCGCTTATATTTAAACTGCCTCCTGCACCAGCATTTTGAGCATATGTCCAATTATTCTGCTGAGGTGAAAATACTAATGAACTTCCAGAAATTCCAAGATAGTATGTTGCACTTAATTTTTCACGAAAAGCTACAACTCCTGATGATACATAAGGTGCATTCCATACATATCTTCTAACTGCCTGATACTCATTTATATTCCAGTTAACTGGTATAGAAGATAAAGACAAATCTGAAGCAAATGATCCATCAACAACCATCGAACCGCCTATACCTTCTGTAGTCCCTGCTCCTATAAGATAATTACTGCCTCCACTTTGAGCAACAATAATATAGTCATCATTTGATGTTATATCTGAAACATTATCCACTAATTCCAGATTAAACCCATTGGATATCTGATAAATTTCAATAGTTGTATCATTATGAGTTGAAAAATAGAAAGATGATGTTTCAGTGTCAAAATTCAAATAGTATCTGGTTGTAACATATCCTGCTCCTACCTGCTGCGTTACTGTATATGTAAATGTGCTATTAAGCACGCTAGCGCTAAATGCTGCTGCAAGATTGGAATCATCTGTCAAGGTCATTTCTAAAGAAGACCCTTGCTCAACAGATAAAAACTCTGTTTTAAAACGAGTATTCTGAAAAGTCGGGGTCTGTGTATCTGAAGCTGTCTGCCATATACAACTTGTATATATGCCTGACTGGCTTACTCCATTGATATAGTCTGTTACATCAACCTTTTCAGAATCATCAAACACATAATCTATAGTTCCGTCCTGACCGATAATAGCAATTATCTTCACTGCATAATATTTAAAAACTGCTTCTGCATTATCAAATACCTTGGCAACAATTATATATTTTCCTTTATCTAGTATACTGCTCGATGCAGACAATGGACTTATTCCTGCATATCTGGTTTCATTTGAAGATGCTCCTGTAGATATCAGACTTCCTCCGCCTTGAGGCGTTTCGCTGTATCTGTACTCATCAGAACAGTACAATACTGAAGCAGTTACATTGAATCCTGCTTCATTAAGCAGATTGATGGTTCCATCTCCCTGCCATATGTCTCTCACAGTATCGTTTGATTCAGAAAGAGTAAATCTAAATACGCCTTGAGAAAAGCTGCTTATACCTTGAACTGAGGTTGTGACACCGCTCCATATTCCAGACTGGCCAGGAACAGTATCTAGCTGATATTCATAAACTCCAGCCTGATTGGTTGCAAGATCATATATTGAATCTGCAAACAGACACTGTGAAACTAAACCCATTCCTGTTCCAGATCCTGACATTTCAGAAAACTGCAA
>JAQVAJ010000173.1 GCA_028690885.1 Clostridia bacterium | reverse complement strand
TTCCGCAGCTCTGGCCATTGAACATGCTACCAAAAGCCGTGACATTATTCTCTCGGATAAATACCGGCGTCTTTTTCCTCATATCCTCATACGCCGGGATAAGGCTGCCAAATCCTCTTATGAGAATACCAGCGGAGGTGCCCGGTATGCAACTTCTACAGGAGGAATGATAACCGGTATCCATGGCCATTTGATCATCAATGATGACCCTTTGAATCCCGGGCAAGCCGCATCAGAGGCAGAACGCAAAACAGCCAATGAACATACAAAAACTTTGGCATCACGTAAGGTTGATAAGGCAAATACACCCGTAATAACCATTATGCAGCGTTTGCATGAGAATGATGTCACCGGTTACCTTTTGGCTAAGAAAGCGGAGAAAATACGGCATATCTGCCTTCCTGCAGAACTTTCCTCTCTTGTTTCTCCGCCAGAGGTAAGAAAGAACTATGTAAATGGTCTTTTGGATCCTGTCAGGTTATCCAGGAAGATCCTGGATGAACAGCTTATTGATCTTGGATCCAGAGGATACTCCGGACAATACGATCAAAACCCGGTCGCTGATGGAGGCAACATTGTCAAAAGGGAATGGTTCCAGTATGTATCCTATAATGATTTTATGGGATTAAAAGGCTCCATTCCGGTAACATTCTTTGTTGACACAGCCTTTACAGAGAAAAAGGAGAACGACCCGACCGGAATCATCGGGACCTGCAAGATCCGAAATGATCTGTATATACTATGTGCGAAAAAGGTCTATAAAAAATTCCCGGACCTGATCCGCTTTTTACCGACCTATGTTAAGGAGCATGGTTACACTGCTCAGAGTACGATCCGGATTGAACCTAAAGCGAACGGTATCTCTGTGGTTGATCAACTACAAGAAAGTACAAAACTCAATATTACCAGTACACCGGCACCAACAGACAGTAAAGAAACCCGGTTAAATGCAGCATCTCCCAAAGTTGAATGTGGACGTGTCATATTGGTGGTTGGTCCCTGGAATGAAGAATTTATCGAAGAAGTATGCGGGTTCCCAGCCAAAGAACATGATGAGTACGTGGACCTCTTATACTATGCTATAGACTATCACTTGAACAGCGAGAGCGGCCTTAGTGCTGAAGAATTGGCCGATTTACTTTAACAATACTTTGCCATGGAAATCAAAGATATCATCAAGCTAGAAGACACAAGCCTAATCTATAAGAAGCTTACGGCTAACAAAAAGGAACAGATTGTTTCCATTGAAAAAATCATAGCACAACTCAATCCAGAGAAGCATGATGTAATGGATCCTAAGATCCGTAAGAAAAAAACTGTAAAGGTTGACACGAAAAAAAACGACGAAATAACAGGTGAAAAAATCTACAAAGAGACCAAGATTGAGGTTTGTCGTGTTGCTGTTCCTTTACAGAAGATCCTGGTTGAGCGAACAGTTGGCTTTACATTCGGAATACCAGTCGAGTATTCATTAAAGAGTAAGAAGAAGGACCAAAAAAAATACCAGGATCTCTTTGATGTCATGGAAGATATCATGCATGATAACAAAATGCATTATTTTGATCGTAAGCTGGCCCGTAGGGTCTTTTCTGAATGCGAAGCAGCTGAGCTATGGTATTTTACCCTGGATGATCAAGGGAAGCCTGAAGAGATGAAAGTCAAACTGCTTTCACCTCTACTGGGTGATCAACTCTTTCCTCATCGTGATCAGTACGGGCGTATGGATGGTTTTGCCAGGAAGTATTATGTCAATGATGATGAAGGAAAGAGGATTGGAAGGTTCGATGTCTATGATAAACAATATGTTTATCAATACATCTTCAAAGATGGTGTCATGGTCAAACATAGAGATCCTGCATTACATGGATTCACCAAAGTTCCGGTAATTCATTATTCTCAGGAGGCTCCTGAGTGGTATGATGTACAATCTGCAATAGATCGTGTCGAAACGCTTATCTCTAATTGGGGAGATACGAACGATTATTTTGGATCACCATCTTATTTCTTTAAGGGGAAACTGAAAGGATTTGCAGAAAAAGGGGAACAGGGCAGAGTATATCAGGGAGATGAAAACACTGAAATGAGGGTCCTTTCCTGGAACAATTCCCCAACGTCCATGAAAGATGAGTTGGATAACCTTTTGGCCATTATTTTTGGGTATGTCCAGACTCCGGATATTTCCTTTAAAGTAATGAAAGACATTTCCAGCAACACATCCGGGGTGGCCATACGGCTGATGTTTACCGATGCTCACATGAAGGTTGCAACTAAGGAAGAATTATTCGGGGAGATGTTTACCCGTAGGTGTAATTTGATTTGTAACGGTATTGCTACCTCATTAAAAACGGAAGGTGGACTTATCTCGGATAGTATCGCCAATACCATCAAGATTGAGCCTGTTTTCACTCCTTATCTGCCGAAAAATGAAAAGGAAGAAATTGAAATGATCTGTACTGCAGTTGGTTCAGGCATTGCATCAAAAAAAGAAGGGATTGAACGTTTAGGATGGAGTGGCAATGCAGAAGAAACACTTGCTCAGATATTAAAAGAAAAAGCAACTGATGCCGTTGAACCGGCTTACTAATAAGTCGAGATGCAAGATAAATGGGAAAAACGACATCAAAGAGAAATAAACCGCTATGCTGCCAGGATAGAGGAGATCTACAAAAAGGCAGCTGAAGAAGCGGCAAGAATTGGTCATAGCATCCATAACTTCAATCCCGACCGTCCCTTTTCTTTTGATGATTATCCTCAGGCCAAAAAGAAGATAACCGAGCTTCTAAAGGATCTGGCCAATAATGTTGAAATTACCATTATTGACGGAGTTAAATCATCCTGGACACTAGCTAACAATCGAAACAGTTATCTCACCCAGCTTCTTCTTGGGGACTACTACAATAAACTCACTTCAGAGCAAGCTGCACGTTACTATACAAACCATCATGCGGCAAGGAATGCCTTTTTGACCAGAAAGGAAAATGGTCTCGGACTCTCAAACCGAGTTTGGAAATATGTCAATCAGTTTAAGACTGAGATTGAACTAGGGATTGAACTGGGTCTTGGAGAGGGGAAATCGGCTGTTGAGATGGCCCGTGATCTTAAGCAGTACCTGGTTGAGCCGGACCGGTTATTCAGAAGGGTCCGGAATAAATATGGCAACCTTCGCCTTTCCAAGGCCGCTGAGGCGTTTCATCCGGGTCCTGGTGTATATCGATCCAGCGTCAGGAATGCTCAGCGGCTTACCCGGACCGAGAACAATATGTCGTACCGGTTAGCTGACTATTTGAGGATCCAGGACCAGGACTTCATTGTAGGGATAGAGATCCATCTGTCCAACAACCATCCTGTTGAAGACATATGTGATGAGCTCAAAGGTAAATACCCTAAGACATTCAAGTTTCTTGGCTGGCATCCACAATGTCGGTGTTTTGTAACATATATTCTTAAAACTATTGAAGAGCTTAACCAGGAAACTGCTGCCTTACTGGAAGGGAAGAAGATCAATATCCGGAGTGTTAATGAGGTAAAAGACGTTCCGGAGAACTTTAAAAAATGGTTAACAGATAATGCAGATAGAATAGCAGTTTCAGGATATAAAGGTAAAACACCATATTTTTTAATGGATAATGATAAGTATGTCCACTTGGAAAATTTTCAGGCTACTAAACTGCAGAAACAGATTATTGACTCACGTCAGGAATATTTACAATATGACACAAAAAGTTGGAGACGAGATTACTTTGATCGTAATAACGGAGGATATCTTGTGGTTGACAGAGAGCGTATTGGTCATTCGACAATCAATAAAAACGAAAAAGTAAAATTTGATAAAGAATACCGAATGTGTGAAGTATTTGCAAAAAACGGGTACAAGATTGAAATATTAAAAGAGCGTCCAGGGATTAGTTCTTCAGATATCAGATTAAACGGAATAATGGCCGAATTAAAGAAAACGTCAAGCCATAACAATATCATGAATTATGCGAAAAAGGCTATCGATAAACAAGGAGCAAAGATAGTCTTGTTTGAATTTGGGAAAGAAACAAAGGAAATTCACCTTGAATTATTAAAGCTGAAAAAAGAAAATATACGTGTATATTACTATTTCTCAAGACAAAAAGATATGATATATAAGCTATAAAATAGGAGAGCCGGATTTCTCCGGCTCAACATGCGGTACGAGCCGCCCGAAGCGTAACACGTCCCTATTCAATACAAAAATAGAAAAACATTTGAGAATATCAAATATTCTCTGTTTTTCAGCTAAATATCTTTCCAATTTTCAAAAGGTGCACATCTAGTGCACATCTAGTGCATATGTAGTGCACAAACCTTCAATTAAAGAAATTTTATAAAATATTTTTGTTGACATCATAAAACAAAGTAAAAAAGGATAGTTATGATTCAACAAATTACAGATGCGCTCAAAACCAAATTCGTTGGGGTTGACGACAA
>JAQVAJ010000172.1 GCA_028690885.1 Clostridia bacterium | reverse complement strand
CTCTGCAGTGTGTTCGGCCGCCCAAAAAGGAGCACCCTTTACCCGGTAGCAACCGGCGCATTGGTTGCCGTAGAATTCACATTCGTTGCAAATCAGGCCACATGAAGATAGAATTTGTGTCATGATATTTTTACGTAAAGATAGCAAGATTTTGGGTGCGTTGTACACATTGTTCTTTTGGCTGATTTTTAGCCGGTTACGAAAATCAAGACCCGGGGGGTCGATTTTCGTAACTCCCTCATTGTGAGGGAGAAGAACAATGTGTACAACGTACCTTTTTTGCGCATAGCCAAACCAGGGCCCACAGGATTAACGAAAAGCATGAATAATAAACAAATAACGGCAATCCTCCTTCATTCAAATTCAGGATAAATAGGATAAATGCCGTCAGGCTGGCATGCATCAATATAACCGGAGGCAGGCTATTGGTTTTTTCGTGCAACCATACCAGTAGAACCCGGTAAGGTACCAGTAAGGTATAATGACAAAACAGTCCCGGAAGAAATAGCGACCAATCCAGGTTGCCATTGACATCTCCACTTCCCCAGTAAACAGGGAGAAAGTGCCATAATCCCCAGAAAAAGCCCAGGATCAAACCGGATTTCACTACCCCATAACGTTTTCGTAACTCGGGTGTGGCAAATCCCGTCCATCCGATTTCTTCAAAAAGCCCTCCTCCCAACAAACCTGTTAAAATGCCGGTGATAATAAAGTTTGTTTTGTCTGGTTGTAACAGGATTTTTGGATAATAGTCAGGAGAAAATCGTGACAGTATAAAAAGTATCAGGCATAAGGTTACGGGGACAAACAATAAAGCTATAAGGTACCATTTTACAGGCACTTTCCATCTGAGGAATTTTGCCAGCAAAGAACGAAGTCCTTCCCGACCATATAGAAGGCCTGTAAAAACCACCCCCACAATTGGAGGTCCCAATAAAGTGGGGATCAGGGCAATGGGCCCTATGTTTTCAAATGTATCGCTTGTTGCCGGCATTCCCAGAAAGATGGCAACCACAAAAATTCCGGCCCAGGAAACAATAAATGTGACCAGGAAATACGAAAAAAGAGGATGTTGTTTTATGAAATTCTTCATGAGAACGTTTTTAATTCTTCCATAACTTTCCGGGCCAGTTCTTCTGCTTTTGCTTCATCCAGGCGATAGGCCTCGGTTTGTTCGCGGGTGGGTTTGGGGTCCGCGGGAAGCATCTCGGCAATCAAAAAATTTACCACAGACACCGGATCCTTGCCAATTCGTTTCTTCAGTTCTGCCGTCAGTTTGGTATTCGGACCATCTGCGCCTCCGCTTATGGAGACAAACGCATACTGCTGCAGGCTGTTCCTATGCTTCCTGACAGGTGCGCGAAGCGGAGATGCTATTTGGCCCATCCATACAGGCCCCACAAAGACCACGTTCTGGAAATCCACGGGATTTTCCTGTGTTGTGTTTACTTTTGGTGTCCTGTTAAACAACATATCCATCCCGATGGAAAAAAAAGATTTTTCACCGGGCATAGTAATGGTTACGTGTTCTGCAGATAATCCGGCCGCAATCGCTTTTGCCAGGATTTGATTATTTCCTGTACGTGAGTAAGATATTACAACAGTTTTCATAATTATTGTTTTGCTTTGATTAACGCATTTTCAAGGGCTTTCAGATGGGCTCTGGAAGTTAATGTGGCACCGGTAATGACATCTACCTGCAGAGATTGCCTGTCAATAACTCTATGATAAAGTTCCGCAAAAAAAGAATGGGGGCGGTCTTCCACACTTCTGATCAATTCAACAGCAACCACCTGAACAGATCCGGTTGATGTAGAATCTACCGTAACCATGCATTCGTTTTCCCGCCATCCATACATACCTCCTTCATAATACCCGCGGAATGTCCCCGTTTTCAAGGACTGGAAATCAATATTGCTGATATAGAGATTCGCGGCTTCTTTGTGCTCTTCATTGATCTTTGTACAACCCGTCAGGCTTGCTGTTAAAACGAGTGCTACGATCATCACCGGAATTTTTTTAACAGGTGCCTTTTTCCAATAACGTATCATCATTATCCAACTGATAATTCCGGCGGGCAAGTACGTTACCGCATCCACTATAAACCCGTTGAATCCCACATACCCTCCTACAAGGACTGCATTAGTGGCCAGAAAGCCGATAATCCATTTATTCGTTTTGGGGAGGGATCCCGTTAAAAGTCCCAAAACAAATGTGGTGGTGGGACATTCAGATCCAAAGAGCACCATTTTTGGCCATGAATAGCCAAAAGACATTTCAATTACCGGATATAGAAGGCCTAATAATATCAAAAGTATCATAGCCACTTTAAGATCTGTTCGTTCAGGAATCCTGAATTCAATTTTTTGCCACCAGATGGCATCCATTAAGAAAAGCAGGGCATAGAACCATAATAGGATCGCTCCGGAAATGGCAGATATCGCATCCACTTCATGCATCCCCAGCCATACACTTAATCCGGAGAACACATAAACCAAAGAAAGGAATCCTTTGAGAATTGAACTGCTTTTTTTACCGGGCCTTCTGAAAGCATAGACCATCAAAAAGACAGCCGTAATAAAAAGACCTGTTGGGATAATCCAGGAATAATGAAGAAATCTTGTATTGAAAATTTCACTTCCAGTCAACATGTCACTTACAATTGTATTCATTTTTGCTTTTTATGTTAATCGGCGGCAAAAATAGAAGCATGTAATGTATCTGTCGTCTCAAATTCCTTTATTGAGACATCTTCTTCCTGTATTCAGAAGGAGTGGAATTGGTTATTTGTTTAAAAATCCGGTTAAAAGATGCTTTTGAATTGAACCCCGCTTCCAGGGCTATAGCCAATATGGAATAATGCCTGAATTCCTTTTTATTGAGTATAGACTTGAATTCATTTACTCGGTATCTGTTGATAAACTCAAAAAAGGATTGATTCATGTGAATATTCAGCAATCTTGACAATTGGTGGGCAGGTATTTCCATCATTTGAGCCAGGGTATAAATGGTAAGCCCGGGATCCAGAAAGGGTTTGCGTGCATCCATAACTGTAAGAAGGGAATGCATTAGCTTGTCTGCCTGATCAAGATCACTTTTTATCTCTGTTTTTGGTTCTGGAACCTGTGTCCCGGTATCAGGATAATGTACTTTTCTCTGTTTGTATCCATGGTATCCAATAAAAAAGATGATCAGCACAAGACCCGTGTATAGTATATAATCTGTTATGGCAATATTAAGTTGTCTGAAGCTCAGCAATCCAAAAACCACAACAATGAGCAAAAACAACCCTATGAATTGGTATACAATACTTTGGACCCAGTTCATATTGATGTTTTCTGTGTAAGAAAAGGTGTCTTTTATCGCATTTTTATGTTTTCTTATGGTTTTTACTGTGGCTGTCAGATATATGGCCGAAGAAACAATCATCACCAACATGGGAAGAACCACCAGGTAGACACCATCTCCGTAGCCATAGGCAATGTCTTTCTGTTCCGGACCATTAAATCTGAAGAAAGGGATCATGCTACCTGTCATCAAGAGTACCGGTATAAGATGAATCAATAATTTTGGATTTAATGAAAATTTTTGTCGGGTTAATGATATTGTGTACAAAAAAAGAAAAGGGAAATGACAGACAAAAAGGATGGCTGCCAAAACTCCGGGAATAATCGCATTGCCAAATACATTCTTAACAGCACAAAATCCTGTTAACAGGTTTATTCCAAAAAAAACCAACCAGGTTATCAGTATTTTATCAGATATTTCTTTCCTGGATTTTGTCAAGACCAGGAAAGCAAAGAAGAACGCATTGATACTGCCGATTGCAATTATTATATCCATAAATTCTTCAAATTGGGTGCAACGCACACATTGTTCGTTTGGCTGATTTTCAGCCTGTTACGAAAATCAACCCCCCGGGGGTCGATTTTCGTAACTTCCTCATTATGAGGGAAACGAACAATGTGTGCGTTGCACCCCCTTTCGCAAATATAATAGATTTGAGCATAACCCATTAAACCTTTTGCAATTAAGGCAATCAAAACAGTATATTTTTTTTTATGATCCTGATGAAACGACACATTTTTCTATCTCTTTTTGTATTGTCATTTGCGACATTCAATCAAGCCAACGGCCAGGAACTAAAACTGAACGATCTGGAATATTTTCAGACTCAGGGCGTTAACGTGTTGGTATACAGCAACCTTTTCACCGGGGGGTTTAACGATGAGAAAACAGCTGGTATTGAACTCATTCACCATGGCGTCCGGACGGCGCAGGGCGGTGCCGTGAGGCTCTCCAACACGCCGGAGCAATGGGACCTGGTGCCTGCGATACCCTCACGAAAAGTAAACCGGGAGACACAATCCATAGAATCCGTATTGCGTTACGAAGACTACGATTTTGAATCGCGCGTGGTTGTCTCGGCAAAAGGAAAAGGGGTGGAAATCTCGGTTTACC
>JAQVAJ010000171.1 GCA_028690885.1 Clostridia bacterium | reverse complement strand
CTCTATGAAAAAGATAATACTCAGCTTGTTTGGGATGCAATTAAAGATCCTGATAAACATGTGGTTATTCAAACAGCACCTTCAGTAAGAGCAGGAATCGGTGAAGAATTCGGATATCCGATAGGTACACCTGTAACTGGTAAAATGGTAGCAGCTATAAAGAAACTTGGGTTTGACAGAGTATTTGATACTGACACTGCAGCAGATCTTACTATAATGGAAGAGGGGACAGAATTTCTTAACAGACTTAACAATGGAGGCAAACTTCCACTAATTACATCATGTAGTCCTGGATGGGTTAAATTCTGTGAACATGAATTCCCTGATTTTCTAGATAATTTATCTTCATGCAAATCTCCTCAACAGATGTTTGGAGCATTAATAAAATCATATTATGCTAAGAAGAATAATATTGACCCATCTAAGATTTTTGTTGTTTCAGTAATGCCTTGTACAGCTAAAAAGTATGAAGGTGACAGACAAGAAATGGAAAAGGATGTTGACATTTCTATTACTTCTAGAGAACTTGCTAGAATGATACGTGAAGCAGGTGTTGATTTCAGATCTCTTGAAGATGCTAAATTTGATGATCCTCTTGGGGAAGCAACTGGTGCTGGAGTTATATTTGGTGCAACAGGTGGTGTTATGGAAGCTGCTCTTAGAACAGTTTATTACATACTCGAAGGTAAAAGAATTAACGAACTTGATGTAAAGCCGATTAGAGGTACAGAAGGAATTAAAGAAGCCACAATTAAGATTGCTGGCATTGATGTTAGTGTTTGTGCAGTCAGCGGATTAGGTAATGCAAGAAAAGTTCTTAACATGGTTAAAAATGGTGAGAAGAATTATCATTTTATCGAAATCATGGCATGTCCTGGTGGA
This sequence comes from Clostridia bacterium, assembly GCA_028690885.1. GTDB lineage: Bacteria > Bacillota > Clostridia > DUPQ01 > DUPQ01 > DUPQ01. The sequence goes on along the minus strand of JAQVAJ010000171.1, from coordinate 3,590 downwards.
TGTGTTAACGGTGGAGGACAACCTATAGTTCCAGCAAAAATAAGAAATAAGATTAATGTTGCAGCAGAAAGAGCTAAAGCAATTTATTCTGAAGATCAAAGAGCTACTTATAGAAATTCTGACGAAAATGAATTTGTTAAGAAATTCTATGAAGAATTTGCTGAAGCTCCTGGAAGTCATATAGCACATGAGCTGTTGCATACACATTACATAAAACGAGACAGATTTATTGATAAAAGTAAGTAAAATTAAAACATAAAATTAAAGCGGTAGAAATACCGCTTTTTTTATGTTAATATGTAATTAAAGGCGGTGATAAATATGGTGGTAAATGATTTAATTACTATATTAAAAGGTCGCTGTATTGCATCTGAATCAAAAATCAACAGAGAAATACAATATGTTTTTTGTTGCGACACTTTAAAAGTAGTAGAAGATAAAGCTTCATGTGATTATGCATGGGTTAATTCAAACGTTGATAAAACTGCTATTGACTTGGCTGTAAGAAAAGCTTTGTCATGTATTATCGTACCATATGATATTACAATGGATGAAGATATACTAAGATATGCTGAACAGAATGAAATTCCAATAGTTTCAACTGGTTATAGCAGTTACAAGGTCTGCTCAAAAATATATGAAGCATTTAAGGAAAGAACATAACAGATTGTCTATTCATTAATACAAAAAAACATAATATCATTTAGTAATGAATGATTTAAGATATAGTTTTTCTTGTATTGATTTTTTAAATTATAATGAAAAATACAAATTGTATATTGAAACCAATAGCATTTATGATATTTTTTCAATGTCAAAAAATGAACTTACACAACTATCAGTAAAAACAGGGATATTAACTGATAAATTATTAAAAACTAAAGAATTTAAAATAAAACCTTACAATAAGTATAAAAATGTAGAACTAATAGATATTTATTCAAATAAGTATCCATATTTATTAAAACAAACATTTGGAGCTCCAATAGTTTTATATTGCATTGGTAATATTCCACAAAAGCAGATGATATCAATAGTAGGTTCAAGAAATCCAAGTGCATATGGTAAAAGAAATGCATATATCTTATCAGATAACTTGTCTTTACAAGGTTACTGTATAACTAGTGGTATGGCAAAGGGAATAGATGGCATAGGTCATATGGCAGCAATAAAAAATGAAGTTTCATTAGCAGTTTTAGGAAATGGAATTGATATATGTTACCCTGAATGTAACAGGTTTATCTACAATAATTTATTAAATAATGGATGTATTATAAGTGAATATCCACCTGGAACAAAACCTCAAAAAAGTTTTTTCCCTCAACGTAACAGAATAATTTCAGGTCTTTCTTTTTGTACAATTATAATTGAAGCTTCTGAAAGAAGCGGATCATTGATTACTGCAAATCTAGCTTTATCGCAAAACAGAGAAGTATATTGTTTGCCAAACTTAATTGACTCAGGATACAATGGAACAAACTGCCTAATAAAAGATGGTGCAGGTATTATTACTGACATAGGCCAATTCTGTCAAGAATTAAAAGCTATTGAAATTAGTTGGAAAAACCTTTATGATTGTAAAAGTAGTTTGGGAGGTAATTATGACAAAGAACCTGGTAATAGTGGAATCACCCGCGAAAGCCAACACAATTAAGAAATTTTTAGGCAATGGATATACAATAATGGCCAGTTATGGTCATGTACGCGATTTACCGGAAAAGATTTTCGGTATTGATACGGAAAACAACTATCTACCTAAATATCAGATATTACCCGATAAAAAAGAAGTAGTTGAAAAACTTAAAAAAGCAGTTAAAGACAGTGATAACATCTTATTAGCAACTGACCCTGACAGAGAAGGTGAAGCTATTTCATATCACTTGGCTCATATATTAGATATAGATCCTGAATCTAAATGTCGCATAGTATTTAATGAAATAACAAAGCAAGCTGTTAAGAATGCTATTACATCAGTAAGACCTATTAATCTAGATATGTTCAATGCTCAACAAGCAAGAAGAGTATTAGACAGAATAGTTGGCTATAAGTTAAGCCCTTTACTGTGGAAAAAAATTGTTAAAGGCTTAAGTGCAGGAAGAGTACAATCAGTTGCAGTTGAATTAATATGTGATAAAGAAGCGGAAATAAATGCTTTTATTCCAGAGGAATACTGGAATCTTATACTTAAACTAAGCAAAATTGATGATGATCAAATATTTATTGCCAAATATTATGGTAATGATAAATCAAAAGTAAAAGTTACTAATGAAAAACAAGCTACTGATATATATGAATATGTTAAGAATAATGTTGTATCAGTAAAATCTGTAAAGAAAACTAAAAGAAAAAGATATCCATATGCACCATTTATTACATCAACTTTGCAACAGGATGCTTCAAATAAACTTGGTTTTACTGCATCAAGAACTATGAGAGTCGCTCAATCATTATATGAAGGTGTTGAGGTAAAGGATGTAGGTTCAGTAGGACTTATAACCTACATGAGAACAGATTCAACTAGAATATCACCTGATTTTCAGCTAGCAACAAGAGATTTCATAAAAAAGAATTTTGGTTCCGATTACGTACCAAATAGCATACCGACATACAAAAATTCTAATAATTCCCAAGATGCTCATGAAGCCATTAGACCTACTGAATACAGTCTCACACCATCAAAAGTGAGTTCAAGCCTAAGCAAAGATCAAGCAGCACTATATACATTAATATACAACAGATATATAGCAAGCCAGATGCCTCCAGCTGAGATGGATAATACATGTGTTGATATTGTATGTGGACCGCATATTTTTAAATCATGTGGAAATGTAATAACTTTCAAAGGATTTTTAACTGTTTATGACGAACAGAAAACTGAAACAAATGATAAAGATCAGGATGAATATGAAAATACTTATCTTCCTAAGTTAACAGCAAAAGAACAGCTTGAAAAGCATGATCTGCAAAAGATTCAGAAGTTTACAAATCCTCCTGCAAGATACACAGAAGCATCATTAGTTAAAGCACTTGAAGAAAAGGGTATAGGCAGACCAAGCACATATGCTCAGATTATTGAAGTAATTATTAAGAGAAATTATGTTAAAAGAGAGAAGAGATCATTGATACCTACTTATTTAGGAATTAATGTAAATGATTTTTTGGTGGAAAATTTTACTTCTTTACTTGATTATGGTTTTACTGCTGATATGGAAAACAAACTTGATGAAATAGAATCTGGCAAAGTGGATTGGGTATCTCTATAGATAATTTTTATATTGATTTTATAAACCAAATTAATGATGTAGACAAGAATACTCAAAAAATATCCATATCACTGAATCGTCAGTGTAAATTATGTGGGAAAGATATGGTATTAAAATATAGTAAATTTGGATTTTTTGCTGGTTGTTCAGGATATCCTGAGTGCAAGTATACTGAAGGAGTAGATGACAACACATCTGGCGTAACATGCCCTAAATGCAAAGGTAATGTTATTCATAAAAAAACTAAAAAAGGAAAACCTTTTCTTTCATGTGAAAATTATCCAGATTGTGATTTTTCATCATGGGGAACAATTGTTAAAAATAGAA
>JAQVAJ010000170.1 GCA_028690885.1 Clostridia bacterium | reverse complement strand
TTACTTCTCAAAAACATATTATTAGTCTATAATTAAATAAATAGAAAGAGGTAATAGTGAAAGTTATATTTATAGGTGATATATATGGAAAGACGGGGCGCATAGCTTTAAAGAATAATATGTCTTTGCTGAAAGATAAATATTCACCTGACTTTGTAATTGCAAATGGGGAAAATACTGACAAAGGAAAAGGTATTACACCTACTTTGCTGGATGAGTTGCTGTCTTTTGGTGTGGATGTGGTTACTTCAGGAAATCATATATATGCAAAAAAAGAAATACTAATACCTTTGGAAGGGAATATTCCGCTTCTTCGGCCTATTAATTATTCAAAAGCTTGTCCTGGAAAGGGTTATGTGATTTTAAGTAAAAATGGAGTCTCATTAGCAGTTATTAACGTTTCGGGAAGAGTGTATATGGACCCTTGTGATAATCCTTTTGATGCAGTTGAAGAAATATTACCTGAAATAAAAAAGAATGTAAAAAACATCATTGTTGATTTTCATGGAGAAGCAACGAGCGAGAAAACTGCTTTCGCGTGGCATTTTGATGGCAGAGTATCAGCTGTTATTGGTACCCATACACATGTTCAGACAGCTGATGAGAGAATACTTCCTTTTGGTACTGGATTTATAACTGATGCAGGAATGACTGGCCCTTATGAAGGAATAATCGGAGCATCAAGAGATAAGGTTATAGATAGGTTCTTAACTGGAATGCCTGCATATTTTTCAGCTCAGGAAGGAATAGGGCAGATAAATGGTGTTTTCTTGGATCTTTGTGAAAACACTGGAAAAACACTTCATATTGAAAGGATATATTATGTTGAAAAGGATTAGTGCAAAAAATCTGTTATGGCTCTTTTTAAGTATTTTTTTAATAGCTGCTGATCAAGTAACAAAACTGATTATTACATCTAATATGAAAATAGGTGACAGCATTACAGTAATAGAAGATTTTCTCTACATAGGATATACAAGAAATACTGGAGCAGCATGGGGGATTTTTGGAGGCCATACTGAATATTTAGCTATTTTCTCAATTATTGCATCAATTGCTTTAATATACCTTTTGTTGACATTTAAAAGGAAGTTTGCAGCTTTTTCAACAGCTCTTGTTATCGGAGGAGCAATTGGAAATGCAATAGACAGAATTCGTCTTGGATGGGTTATAGATTTCGTTGACACATATATATTCGGTTATGACTTTCCAATGTTCAATGTTGCAGATTCAGCAATAACTGTTGGAGTTATACTACTAGTAATATATCTGCTTTTTATTCATAGAGAGATGCAGACATGATGGACAGTGATTATGTTTTACATGTAGATCAGGATGAAGGATTAAGGCTGGATATATATTTGGCTAAATATATCGAAGACTATTCACGTTCATATATTCAAAAGACAATCAAAGATGGAAATGTTACTGTTAATGGCAAGATAAAAAATCCAAGCTATAAAGTAAATAGTAAAGACAGCATAATGGTTACTATTTCAAGTAATAACCCCAGTTCAATTGAACCAGAAGACATACCTTTAGATATTGTATATGAGGATGATGATATTATCGTAGTAAATAAGTCAAGAGGAATGGTTGTACATCCTGCTATTGGTAATTATTCATCAACTCTAGTAAATGCTCTGATGTATCATACAAAGAATAGTTTAAGCGATATTAACGGGATTGAGAGACCTGGTATAGTTCACCGGATAGATAAGGATACATCAGGAGTAATTGTAGTTGCAAAAAATAACAGTTCTCATAGATTTTTAGCAGATATATTTTCCAGACATGACATAAAAAGAGAATACATAGCTATAGTTAAGGGTTATCCTGATTCTGAAAAAGGAAAAATTGATGCCCCTATAGGAAGAGATAAATTTAACAGGCTTAAGATGTCTGTGGAATCAGTTGCTGGTAAAAGGGCAGTAACTTATTTTGAAGTAAAGCAGAAACTGGATGGAGCATCATATATATCGGCTTTTCTTGAAACTGGAAGAACTCATCAGATAAGGGTACATATGTCATTTATAGGTAACCCTCTTTTAGGAGATGATATATATGGAGGAAAAGACAAACGATTCACAAATGGCCAGCTTCTACATGCAAGACTATTAGGTTTTGTTCATCCACGAACGCATCAATACATGGAGTTTGTAGCAGAACCAGATCAGTATTTTGAAAATGCGCTGGAGGTTTTATCCAAATGAATGATTATGAGATTCATGAAAGAACAATAAGCCTTATAGGTGAAGAAGCGTTTGAAAAGCTTACTAATGCGAAGGTAGTTTTAATTGGCCTTGGTGGCGTGGGCTCTTATATATTAGAAGCTTTGGCAAGAGCTGGAATAGGACATTTAGTAGTAGCTGATTTCGAAAAAATCGAGTTATCAAATATCAACAGACAGCTACTTGCATTACACTCCACCCTTGGACATAAAAAGACTGATTGCGCATACAATAGGGTTAAAGATATAAATCCTAATATAGAAGTAAAATGTTATGATATATTTGTTAATAAAGAAAATATTTCAGATATTGTTAAAGATGACACAGACTATATAATTGATGCTATAGATTCAGTACAATCCAAAATAGATATAATTAAATATTCAAAAGAAAAGGGTATAAGGATTATATCTTGTATGGGCACAGGCAACAAGACTGATAATATCTGTTTTAAGATTGCAAGTATAAAAAAGACTGATACATGTCCATTAGCAAAAAAGATAAGAAAAATATTAAGCAGTGAAGGTATTTCGGACGTGGATGTTCTTTTTTCATCATGTTCTAATGAGAAAAAGATATCTGGTGCTATACCCAGCATTTCTTATGTTCCTTCTACAGCAGGACTTCTTATAGCGGGATATGTTATACAAAAACTGATTGAAGAATAGGAGAAGATATATTATGAATTATTTATTAGGAATCGATATTGGAACATCAGCAACAAAATCAGTACTATTTGATGAATTCGGAAAGGCCATTTGTTCCGCATCATATGAGTATCCTATGTACCAGCCTAATACGGGCTGGGCAGAACAGGATGCAAATGACTGGTGGAAAGCTGTTTGTCATACATGTAAGAAAATATTGTCTGATTCAGGGATTGATAATAAACAGATATCAGCTGTAGGCCTGTCAGGTCAGATGCACGGGCTTGTCATGCTTGATGAAAAAGACAATCTTTTAGGAAAATCTATAATATGGTGTGATCAGAGAACTGAACAACAAGCTGTATTTTTAGAAGATAAGATTGGAAGAGATAAACTCATATCCATTACCGCTAATCCTGCAATAACCGGTTTTACTGCTTCAAAAATTCTATGGGTAAAACAGAATAATCCAAAATTATATGAAAAAGCTAAAAAAATAATGCTTCCTAAGGACTATATAGTTTACATGCTTACAGGCGAATTTAGTACAGAGGTATCTGATGCATCTGGAATGCAGCTTATGGATATAAAAAAAAGACAGTTTTCAAAAGAATTGCTTGATAAATTGGAAATAGACATATCATTGTTAGGGTATATGCATGAGTCAAGTGATGCTGCAGGCAGGATATCAAAAAAAGCTGCTGAACTTACAGGTCTTGATGAAGGTACCATTGTTGCAGCAGGAGGCGGAGATCAGGCTTGCGGGGCTGTGGGAAATGGTATTGTTAAAGAAGGTATCGTATCATCAACGATAGGTACCAGTGGTGTTGTTTTTGCTCACACAGATAATCTTCATATTGATAAATATGGAAGAATACATACCTTATGCCATGCAGTACCAGGTTGTTATCATGTTATGGGTGTGACCCAAGCAGCGGGATTATCGCTTAAATGGTTTAGAGACAGTTTTTGTAGTGAGCAAATTAAACAAGCAGAAAAAGAAGGCGTTGATCCATATTTGATCATGGATAAGATGGCAGAAAAAATTCAGATAGGAGCACAGGGTTTGATATTTCTTCCATATCTTATGGGTGAAAGATCACCACATCTGGATCCATTTTGTTCAGGGGTGTTTTTCGGTATTACTCCTATACACGAAAAAGCTCATTTCATAAGAGCCATTCTTGAGGGTGTCGTATATTCACTTAAGGACAGCGTAAGCATATTAAGAAATGATATGAAAGTTGATATATCTCAGGTAAGAGTATCCGGAGGAGGAGCAAAAAGCTCTTTGTGGAAATCAATGCAGGCTGATATCTTTGAGTCTGATGTGGCAATGACAGATAATGCTGAAGGTCCTGCTTTAGGTGCGGCTATACTTGCAGGTGTAGCAAAAGGGTTATATAAGTCTGTTCCTGCTGCTTGCGAACATGTAATTACAACTAAAAATGTTCATAAGTATGACATGAATAAGGCTAATCAATATAATAAGTATTATGAAATATATAAATCACTTTATCCCGTTTTAAAGAATGAGTATAGAAAATTAAGGAAACTATTGTAATAGTTTGATTGTATTTACAACATATTATTT
>JAQVAJ010000169.1 GCA_028690885.1 Clostridia bacterium | reverse complement strand
ATAGTATGAAAGCTCAACTAAGTACTTGTGATATGAAAATTCATATACAATATGCTTTAACCTATCCTAAAAGAGCTTCAATCAATTATGAGCAACTTGATCTTACGAAACAACCTTTAGAATTTTTCAAAATCGATCTTGAAAAGTTTAAATGTTTAAAATTAGCATATATGGCGGTTGAAGAAGGTGGAACTATTGGAACAGTTATAAATGCAGTTAATGATGTATGTGTTGAGGCTTTTTTAAATGGAAAAATTAAATTTACTGATATTGCCAGTATAATAGAAAGAGTTACTAATGAATATGATAATAAACAAGCAGAAAATATTGATCATATTCTAGAAATAGACAGTTATGCAAAAACAAAAGCTAAAATATTGGAGGAAAACATATGAGTACATTTACAAGTATTTTAATTGCATTATTAGCATTAAGCATAATAATTATAATTCACGAATTAGGACATTTCATTGTTGCTAAAGCAAGTGGCATTAAGGTTCTTGAGTTTGGTCTTTTTATGGGACCTAAGCTCTTTAGCAAAACTATTAATGGAACAATTTATAGTATAAGAGCAATACCCATAGGTGGTTTTGTTGCAATGGAAGGGGAAGATGAAAATGTCATAAGCCCTACTTCTTATTCCTCTGCAAAACCTTATAAAAAAATACTAGTATCAGTAGCAGGCCCATTTTTCAATATAGTATTTGCTTTTCTTATATTAACTATATTATTCAGTTTTACTGGGTATGCATTAGATTCAAATACTGTGATTGAAGAAAACGGGCCTTTATACTATGCAGGTTTAAGAGATGGTGATAAGATAGTAAAAATTGATAACAGAAAGATATTAGACCCATCTGATATTACAATAGCTTTATATCCGCTGCAAGAAAACGAAACTGTTGATGTAATTTATGAAAGAGAAGGTGTTAGAAATATTGTAAATGTTGAACCTGTCAAAAAAGGCGGAGTAAGAATTATGCTCAATATTACAACTCAAAGTACTGATACTATAGTTGTCGATATCGATGAAAACTCAAATGGATATATAGCTGGATTAAGATCTAATGATAAAATAACACATATAAACGATCAACCTGTAAATAGTTTAAATGAATTAAGCACTCTTGTTAATGAAAATGGAATTGGCTCTATAAAAGTAACTGTTGAAAGAGGGCAAGAACAATTATCCTTTGTTTTTGACACTATTGAATCGGAATCAATGGAATATTATGATTTAGGATTATATTATTACAGTTCAAAAATAAATATATTTCAGGCAATTAAGCATTCAGTACTATATTCTATGTCAGTAGTTAAAACTGTTATTATATCAATAGTATGGTTAATTACTGGAACTGTAAAGGTATCAGAAATGATGGGACCTGTTGGTATTATATCTACTATAGGAGAACAGATAAAACAACCTACATTTGTATTATTTCTTTTAAATCTGGTAAATATGATGGCCTTTATATCAATTAACTTGGGTGTTATGAACCTTATACCATTTCCTGCACTGGATGGCTCAAAAATAGTAATACACTCAATTGAATGGATAATGGGTAAACCTTTTAATCAAGATAAAATGAAATATATTACCATAGCAGGTTTTGTATTACTTTTATTGTTACTTGTATTTACAACTTTTAATGATATTGTAAGGCTAATACGATGAAAACTTATAACGAAAGAAGAAAAGAAAAAAAGTTAATAAGAATTGGAAACTTAACTATAGGCGGAAAGAACGATATAGCAATTCAATCAATGACAAATACTGACACAAGAGACTTTAAAAGAACGATAGAGCAAATAAAAAGTCTTGAATCAGAAGGTTGTGATATTGTCAGAATTTCTGTTTTTGATGAACAATGTTTAGATTCTATATCAGAAATTAAAAAATCAGTTAAAATTCCTCTAGTAGCTGATATACATTATGATTATCATTTAGCAATCGAAAGTATTAAAAGAGGCATTGATAAAATTAGAATCAATCCAGGTAATATTGGAGGATACGATAAAGTTAAGAAGATAACAGAATGTGCTAATGAATATCAAATACCAATAAGAGTTGGTGTAAATACCGGCTCATTACCAAAAGAACTATATGATATATATAATGGTCCAACTTCTCAGGCTGTACTTCATGCAGTAAAAGACCAAGTAAAAATGCTTAATGATTTAAATTTTGATAACATTGTAATTGCTGCTAAATCTTCAAATGCAATGGAAACTGTTGACATTTACAGATTGTTAAATGATTCGTTTGATTATCCGTTACATTTAGGGGTAACAGAAGCAGGTACTTTGTTAAATGGCACTATAAAATCATCTGTTGCTCTTTCCATTCTTCTTGAAGAAGGAATATCAGATACTATAAGGGTATCATTAACTGATGATCCTGTTAAGGAAGTAATAGTTGCGAAAAACATATTAAGTTATATGGAAATTAAAAAGTTTGGAATAAATATAATTAGCTGTCCTACATGCGGCAGAACAAAAATAGATATTATAAAGATTGCAAATATCGTTCAAGAAAAAACCAAACACATAAATAAGAATTTAAATGTTGCAATAATGGGATGTGCTGTAAACGGAGTTAATGAAGCAAGATATGCAGATATAGGGATTGCTGGAGGAGATAAAAAAGCAGTAATATTTAAAAAAGGTGAAATATTAAAAACTGTGTCAGAGGATACTGTTATTGAGGAATTGATTGCTGAGATTGAAAAATGCTAGATGAGTATATAAATATAAAAAAATTAATATATAATAAAAATTTAAAAATTCTATTTGTAGAATTAACATCCAAACGATATATATATTTTAATGAAGAAGAAAAGTTGACTCAGAAAATAAGAGACAAATTAAAATTGGGAAATCAGTTTCCTGATATTTCTTTAGTTATTGAATGTATAAGCCTAAACAATGAGAATATGCATGAATATATTGCAGATATTTACGAGAATATGTTTATTGAGTTTAAAGATATACTTTTATATAAAAGTATAATGAAGTATCAATTAGAAAATCAAAAAGTAATTATATTTTTTCCAAATGAGCTCACAAAGATTACAGAACTTAATCAAATTAATGAATATCTGAAAAGCTGTTCAAAAAGAATTGGGGGTAAATATACATTTTCTATAAATATTATAAATGATGAAGATGCGATAAAAATAAGAGACAATTCTGTTAGAAGTATTAAAAAAGAGATGCCTGTTATAGTTATTAAAGAACAAGAAGAGAACGAGGAAGATCAAGTTAAACCAGATGAAAAGATTACAAGAATATGTGAGTTAGATAGTAATTCATATAAAGTTATTATTGAAGGATCTGTGACATATGTTAAACAATATAAATCCAGTTTAGCTCATTTATTTGAATTTGGGTTAAGTGATTTATCAGGAAGTATTGTATGTAAGAAGTTTTTCAAGGTTGATGATCCAAAAATAGAAAAATATGAACAACTAATCAAAGAAAATATATATGTAAATGTTAGAGGAAAACATCAGATAGAAAAAAACTCACCTAAATATTTCATTAATGCAGATAGAGTTACACAAGTTAATTTAAGTTCACGTCAAGATAAAGCAAAAATTAAAAGGATTGAATTCAACATTAATTCAGATTTAGTTAATACGGAATTAATTATTGAAACTGTACATAAGTGGAAGCATGAAGCTGTCGGAATAATAGCGAAAGAAAATTTGAACTCATTTATTGAATTGCATAAGAATATTGAACAAAAAGCAATAAAAATAAAACCAATATATGGTTTTACTGTAAAAGTCCTTATGGACGATTCATCAGCAGTTTTTAATCCAAATAAAACAAAAATTTCATCTAATATATTTGTAGGAGAAATAAAGGATGAAAGTATATTTATATCGGATTTGTGTTATGAGCAAATCAAAAGAAGAGAAATTTTCAAAAAGAACGATTACATTGGAATAAGAAATTTTTGTTTTGGAAAGGCATTGTACATATTTTCGGAAGTAGTAAATGAAGATGCTGCTCAGATTATAGCAAAAAGTGGGATAACAGTTATTAATGTAAAAAAAGTTTTTGAGCTTTTAGATAAAAAAGCTCATACTCTAAATTCATTAATGCTTAAACTTAATTCAACAATTGAAAACATTCCATCTGCAGCCCACAATGCGTCTCTGATATTGAAAAACAAATTTGAATCATATGAAGATATCTGTATTTATATTGCAAATAATAATGTAAATTCCGAAAATACTGATATTTGTAATATTTCTTTATTAGTTAAAAATAATGAAGGTCTTAAGAATTTATATAAAATTTTAACAAAGCGAAATTGTTTGTGGAATATTGTTCCCAAAAGTTATTTAGAAGCTCATAGATACGGACTTTTAATCGGATCTTCAGATACAAATGGAGAATTGTATACATTACTTTTTGATGATGCTGATACAGAGATAATATATACAAAAGCTTTGTTTTATGATTACATAAATCTTCTTTC